>CABSBA010000237.1 GCA_902475825.1 uncultured Collinsella sp.
AGTTCCACTTGCACTTTGTTTGAGTGCAGTGTTTCCAGCCATTTCTATACTGGGGGTAACGATATGAAGGATATCACCATCAGCCGCAGGAGCCTTCTGGTCTCTGCTGGCCTGCTCGCGCTCGCTCCGCTCGCCGGATGCGGCGGCAACTCTGGTTCCGGCTCTGCTGCCGCCGGTTCCGACTACACCATCGGCGTTCTGCAGCTCACCGAGCACTCCGCACTCGACGCCGCCAACGACGGCTTTGTCAAGGCCATCAAGAAGAGCGGCCTTAAGGTCAAGATCGATCAGAAGAACGCCCAGAACGACCAGTCCACGTGTAAGTCCATCGCCGACAAGTTCGTGGGCGATGGCGTCGACCTGATCTATGCCATCGCTACGCCCGCCGCGCAGGCCGCCGCCGGCGCCACCGCCGATATCCCCATCGTGGGCTGCGCCATCACCGACTACGCCGCCTCGGGCCTGGTCCAGGACAACGATAAGCCCGGCACCAACGTCACCGGAGCCTCCGACCTCACCCCGGTCGCCGAGCAGCTCGAGATGATGCAGAAGGTCCTGCCCGACGTTAAGAAGGTCGGCTTGCTCTACTGCACCGCCGAGTCCAACTCCGACGTCCAGATCAAGGCCGCCAAGAAGGAGCTCGACAAGCTGGGCCTGAAGTACACCGATTACACCGTCTCGAGCTCCAACGAGATCCAGTCCGTCGTCGAATCTGCCGTGGGCAAGGTCGACGCGCTGTACTCCCCTACCGATAACACCATCGCCGCGGGCGCCTCGCAGGTGGGCCAGATCTGCAAGGAGAACAAGCTTCCCTACGTGACCGGCGAGGAGGGTATGTGCATGGCTGGCGGCCTGTTCACCCTCTCCATCAACTACGAGGATCTGGGCTACGCCGCGGGCGAGATGGCCGTCAAGATCCTGAAGGGTGAGGCTAAGCCCGAGGATATGCCGATCAAGCACCTCTCGAGCAAGGACCTGGTCGTCGTCAAGAACGACGAGATGGCCGAGGCTCTGGGCATCGATCTTTCCGCTCTGGACGAGTAGCGCCATGCGCGGTAGCGCGTCTAGGGCACGCGCTCGCGCCATAGCTGCGTTATTCAATATCTGAGCCACAGGGGCGAACGCCAAAGACCGGCGTTCGCCCTGCTTGTTACGGATGAGACAAAACATCCGGCCGCAGCTCTTTTATGCATTGTTACCGCTATCATGGTGACTCACGTGTCCACCCTATCCTAGGAGGTATGAAGCATGCTTATTGCATTGCAGGGCGCCGTTTCGCAGGGCGTCCTCTGGGGCATTATGGTGCTTGGCGTGTTTATCACGTTCCGCCTGCTCGACATCCCCGATATGACCTGCGACGGCAGCTTTGCCCTCGGCGGCTGCGTCTGCGCCGTGCTCATCGTCAATAACAACGTCGACCCGCTGCTCGCTGTTTTGGCCGGCATGTGCGCCGGCGCCATCGCGGGCGCCGTCACGGGCATTTTGACCACCGTCTTTGAGATTCCCGCGATCCTCGCCGGAATCCTGACGCAGATCAGTCTGTGGTCCATCAACCTGCGCATCATGGGCAAATCCAACACGCCCATCCTCGCCAAGGGCACCATCTTCTCGTCCGTCAGCAACATGACCGGCCTGCCGCAGTCCACCGTTGCCATCATCCTGGGCATTGTGCTGGCCGTGGCCATCGTCGCCATCCTGTACTGGTTCTTCGGCACCGAGATCGGCTCGGCACTGCGTGCCACCGGCAACAACGAGTACATGATCCGCGCCTTGGGCGTCAACACCAACTCCACCAAGATGATCGCCCTCGTGCTCTCCAACGCCCTCATCGGCCTTTCGGGTGCGCTCATCTGCCAGAGCCAGAAGTACGCCGACATTGGCATGGGCACCGGCGCCATCGTTATCGGTCTTGCCGCCATTGTTATCGGCGAGGTGCTCGGCCGCCTGCTACCCGGCGGTCTGACGCAGTTTAGTGTCCGTCTTGCCTCTGCCGTCTTTGGCTCCGTGGTGTACTTCCTCATTCGCGCCATCGTGCTGCAGCTGGGCATGGACGCCAACGACATGAAGCTGCTCTCCGCCGTGATCGTTGCCGTGGCCCTGTGCGTGCCCGTGGTTTGGGAGCGCTATAAGCTCCGCAGCTCCTACACGAAGGGGGATGAGGCAGATGCTTAAGCTCTCGCACGTCAAAAAGACCTTTAACAAGGGCACCGTCACCGAGAAGCGCGCTCTTACCGGCGTCGACCTTACTCTCAACGACGGCGACTTTGTAACCGTGATCGGCGGCAACGGCGCCGGCAAATCCACGCTGCTCAACATGATCGCCGGCGTATATCCGCTCGATTCGGGCGTTATCGAGCTCGACGGCACCGACATCTCGCGTCTGAGCGAGTCGCAGCGCGCCAAGTACCTGGGCCGCGTGTTCCAGGACCCCATGCGCGGCACCGCAGCCGACATGCAGATTGCCGAGAACTTGGCCCTCGCCAAGCGCCGCGGCCAGCGTCGCGGTCTTTCGTGGGGCGTCACCAAGGCCGAGAAGGACGAGTACGTTGAACTGCTCAAGCGCCTGGACCTCGGTCTGGACACGCGCCTCAACGCCAAGGTCGGTCTGCTCTCGGGCGGCCAGCGCCAGGCACTCACCTTGCTCATGGCCACGCTCACCAAGCCGCGCC
>CABSBA010000238.1 GCA_902475825.1 uncultured Collinsella sp.
CTTCAAGAAGATCAAGGCCATCGTCGATGCCGACCCGGCCCGCCGTTTTGTGGTGGTTTCCGCCTGCGGTCGCCGCTTTAAGGGCGACACCAAGGTGACCGACCTGCTCTACCTGGTTAACGCGCACGTTAAGTACCACGTGTCGTGCGAGGAACTGCTCGAGGACATTGGCCAGCGCTATTTTGATATCGCTGACGAGCTGGGGCTCGCCTATCCCATCCGCGAGGAGTTCGCAGCCTTTGCCGAGCGCGCCCGCTCGGGCGGCTACTCCACCGAGGAGCTTGTGAGCCGCGGCGAGTACTTCACCGCTCGCCTGATGGCCGAGTACCTAGGCCTGCCGTTCCTGGACGCCGCGACGGTTGTGGCGTTCCATCACGACGGCACGCTCAGCATGAACCGCACCTCCGAGCTGGTGCAGGAGTACGGTCAACAGGGTGGCTTTGTTATGCCCGGTTTCTACGGCGCGACGCGTGAGGGCCAGATCAAGCTGCTCGATCGTGGCGGCGGCGATATCTCGGGCTCGATCCTGGCCAAGTGCCTGGGCGCCGACCTGTACGAGAACTGGACCGACGTCTCGGGCTTCTATTCTGCCGATCCGCGTATTGTTCCGGAGGCTCAGCCCATTGCGCGCGTTACCTACGAGGAGCTGCGCGAGCTTTCGTACATGGGCGCAAGCGTCCTGCATGAGGAGGCCGTGTTCCCCGTGCGTGAGGCGGGTATTCCGCTGGTCATCAAGAACACCAATGCGCCGCAGGACCCCGGCACCATCATTAGCGAGACGGCTGACGAGGGCGAGGCAGAGCCCATCATTACCGGCGTGACCGGCAAGCGCGGTTTTGTCGCCATCAACGTGGCCCGCGACCGCACCAAGCCGCGCGTCGGCTTTATGCGCCGCGCGCTTTCGGTCTTCGAGCGCTATGACGTTTCCGTCGAACACATGCCCACCGGCGTCGATCGCTTTGGCGCCGTGGTGCAGGAGCAGGACGTTCACGATTCGCTGTACTCGCTCGTGGGCGATATCCAGCAGGAGGTCGAGCCGCTCGAGATCGAGGTTGTCGAGGGCCTGGCGCTCATCGCGACTGTCGGCCGTAACCTGCGCGGCCGCGCAGGTATCTCGGGCCACCTATTTGGCATGCTTGGCCAGGCTGGCGTGAGCGTGCGCATGATTTCGCAGAGCTGCGACGAGATCAACATCATTATCGGTGTCGAGGAGAAGGACTTCGACCTGGCGATTCAGACCATTTACCGTGCCTTCTCCGATGAGAACGGCATTGTGAAGGTCTCCGACCTGGAGGCTCCCGCGCCGGTCGATCCCGCCCTGGCCGCGCTCAAAAAGTAGTGACTGCTCGGTAGATTTTTGGATCATGTCTCAAAAATCTACGGCGGGGCGTTTCGTTTCGGTTTCGTTTCGACGGGGCGGGTTTCGTGCCCGCCCCGTTCTTGTATACACTGGCAACAATAATCGGCCTGCTCGGCGTGCGGGCAAAAGCCAAAACCTTTAAAGGGGGAAGCATGAAACAGTACACGGTTGCTATTTTGGGCGCGACGGGAGCCGTGGGCACCCAGATGCTCGAGTGCCTCAACGAGCGGGAGTTCCCGGTTGGCAAGCTCAAGCTGCTGGCAAGTGCACGCTCCGCGGGCAAGACCGTTGAGTTCCGCGGCGAGCAGATCGTGATTGAGGAAGCTTGCCCCGAGGCCTTTGAGGGCTGCGACATCGTGCTCGGCGCTGCCGGCGACGATATCGCCAAGGAGCTGCTGCCCGAGGCCGTCAAGCGCGGCGCCGTCGTGGTCGACAACAGCCATGCCTTCCGTATGGATCCCGAGGTACCGCTGGTCGTGCCCGAGATCAATGCCGACGACATCAAATGGCATCACGGCCTTATTGCCAATCCCAACTGTGCGACCATCATCGGCCTGGTTCCCACGTGGCCGCTGCATCAGCTCGCCGGCGTGAAGCGCATGATCGTTTCGACGTATCAGGCGGCTTCGGGTGCCGGCGCTCCCGGTATGGCCGAGCTCGAGGCTCAGCTGGCCGCCCTGGGCCGTGGCGAGGAGATTCCCGAGCCGCGCGCGTTTGCCGCCCAGCTCGCGAGCAACCTAATTCCGCAGATTGGCGGCGTCAAGGAGGAGGGCTTTACCTCCGAGGAGATGAAGCTGCAAAACGAGGGCCGTAAGATCATGCATCTGCCCGAGCTGCGCGTGAACTGCACCTGCGTGCGCGTGCCCGTGCTGCGCTCGCATTCCGAGAGCATTACGCTCGAGTTCGAGCGCGACATTACGGTTGACGAGGCCCGTGCTGCGCTGGCTGCCGCTCCCGGCGTCAAGCTGGTTGACGATATGGCTGCCGAGGATGCGCACGATCGCTTCCCCATGCCGATGGATACGTCCGACCAGGACCTGATCTGGGTCGGTCGCGTGCGCCGCGACATCTCGAACCCCGAGGCTGCGCGCGGCATCACCTTCTGGTGCTGCGGCGACCAAATCCGTAAGGGCGCGGCAACCAACGCCGTCCAGATCGCTAAGCTGCTCTGCGAGTAGTGTGACCTGTCCGGCGGGGGCCGGGCTTAGCTTTCAGAACGTCCTCGACCATGTGTGGCGCCTTGTCCTACTCCTTCGGAGCCGCGGACAAGGCGCCACACTGGTCTGCGGAGTGTTCTGAAAGCTAAGC
>CABSBA010000239.1 GCA_902475825.1 uncultured Collinsella sp.
CCCTAAGCGAGCAAGGTGACGTGAAATGAAAGGGCGCTGACCTTCTGGTCGCGCCCTTGAAATTGAACGTCAGATTGCCGCTTAGGGGCGTTTGCAGCGTCGAGCCGTTACGCGGTTTGGTAAAACCGCGTAACAAATTACGCAAGTTTGGCGCCGACGATCTTTGCCGCGGCAGGCTTATCGAAATTGCCACCGGTGGCCTTGCCGAGTGCTCCCATGACCTGGCCCATCTGCTTCTTGGACGTGGCGCCCAGCTCAGCGATGACCTGCTCGATCAGAGCCTCGAGCTCCTCGCCCGAAACCTGCGCGGGCAGCAGGCTCTCCAGAATCTTGACCTGCTCGGTCAGGTTGTCGGTACGCTCTTGGTCGGTGCCGGCCTTGATGGACATCTCCAACGTCTCGCTCGTCTGCTTAATCAGACGCTTGATCATGCTGTTGACGTCTTCCTCGGTCACATCGCGGCGCTCGTTGACCTCGATATTCTTCACCTCGGCCTTGACCTGGCGAATGATGGACAGGCGAACCTTGTCCTTGGCCTTCATGGCCGCGATCATTTCCTTCTGCAGCTCTTCGTTGGTCATCTGCAAATCCTCCTCAATAGTGCGGGCGGCACTCGCACGAGCGCCGCCCCATGATTACTTAGTCGTCGACGAATCGTCGGTCGAACTCTTGGTGACGCCCTTCAGGCTGACGTTGTACGGCACGTCCTTGGGCATGGGGTTAACGGTGATGTCGGCGTCCTTCTTGTACTGCTCCAGCCACTCGCTGTACGCGGTGCTTGCCGCCTGCATCTTCACCACGTTGGAGACGTACTTCTTGATGTCCTTGGGCACCTGCTTAATGTCATCGACCTGGCTATCGACATGGAAGTAGTCGGTGCACTTGATGATGTGATAGCCATAGGTCGACTCGACGACGTCGCTCACATCGCCCTTGTTGAGCCCCTCGAGCGCCGCCTGGTAGCTGTCGACGAAGGTGGTGAGCTTGTCCCAGCCCACATCGCCCTTCTTGTCCTTGGAGCCGGTGTCATCGGAGTACTGCTTCACGGCGTCCTCAAAGCTCAGCTCGCCGGAGTTAATCTTGTCCAGGCACTCCTGCGCCTTGGCCTTGGCGGCGGCCTTGTCCTCGTCGGAAGCGTCAGAATCGACCTTGATCAGAATATTCGACGAGCGACGGGCGTCATTGTAGTTGGACAGGTTCTCGTTGATGTAATCGACAATCTCGCTGTCCTTGGGCTTGCTGGTGGGTGCCACGGCATCCTTGAGCTTCTGCTGCGCCAGGCTCTCCTTGAGCGAATCCTTGTAGGTGTCCTCGGTGTAGCCATAGGTCTTAAGCGTCTTCTTAAAGGCTTTGGCGCCGCCCGCGCTCTTGCACGCGTCCTTCCAAGCCTTCTCGACCTCCTCGTCCGACACCGTCACGCCATTCTCCTTCTGCGCTTGCTGAAGCAGGATCTGCTGCGCGTAGGAGTCGATGAGCTGCTTGCGGTACTTCTTGGGTGTGAGGTCGTTGTCGACCAGGTACTGTGCCCAGTCCTTGTCCTTGGTGTAGCCGTAGGACGTGCGCATGCTCATAATCTGCTTGGTCACGGTGTCCTCGGTAAGGTTGGTGCCGTTGATAGTGGCAGCCACGCCACCAGTAAGCTTATAGCCCGAGCTGGCACTTTCGGTCTGCGACATCAGGCCGGAGCACGCCATGGCCGAGACGGAGAGCAGCATCGCCAGCACGCCGATGACCACCAGGACAATCTTGACGGTCTTGGACACATAGGTCTTGCGCTGCTTCTTGCGAGAGCTGGAGGCGGCACGGGACCGTTGCTCGGGCGTCGGCGCGACCTCGGGGTTCTTTTTCTTATTTGCCATGTTTGGCCTTTCGCATCACGAATCGAACAAACGCCATTGTGTCACAACGCAGCCCCCGCGGCACACCTGGTGCATGGGGGACAGGTTAATCTGCACCATTTTGGTGCAAAGGGGACAGGTCTGGCAGGTTAATGCCAGGGCGCTCCTTTTCTGCCGGCGGTTAGGGACAGTCCCCCAGTGCCGGACTTAGAAGTGGCGACGGATGGCGTCGACCATGCCTTGGGGCGTGGTCTGGTCGAGTACATCGGTTGCAGCGTCGGTGTCCATAAAGATATTCATGAGTGCCTGAAGCGCCTCGACCTGACCGCCCGGCTCGGCAATGCCCAGGTTGACGATGATCTGCGCCGGCACCGGGGCGCCCATGCCCGCCATCGCGTTGAACATCACAGGTGTGACGGGCTTTACCACCGCGATATAGGGCTTGGCCACAAATCCCGGATCGGTATGCGGAATGGCGATGTTTGCCGCCGGCATAGCGAGACCCGTGGGATAGGCGTCCTCGCGCGTGCGGACGGCGTTGAGCCAGCCCTCGGCAATGTAGCCGCGCGGGGCGAGCTCGTCCTCGAGCCGCGCAAACACCTCATCCGGCGTCGCACACTCCCAATCAAAAAACACTAGCTCAGGCGTAAACAGCGCTTCGTTATCCGCCATGCGCTCACCTCTCTCACCTAGTCACCTGGGACGTTCTTAAACGACTAGTCATTCAAGAACGTCCATTACAGTCGAAATTGTCAGCCCGGGACCGTCTCGGGCTACGAT
>CABSBA010000240.1 GCA_902475825.1 uncultured Collinsella sp.
TACGATTCTGCTAAGTACGGCATGCTTAAGGCCGCGATCGATCACGGCAGTGAGATTTCCAACGCGAACAACCCCATGTATGCGAACGGCCAGCTCACCGAGCTGGGTCGTATTGTGCAGGAGGCCTTCCAGGGTGCTTATAACACCGACCCTGCTGAGTTCTCGGCGCTGCAGGATGCCTATGCGTATAACTCGTACTATGCGGTGACCGAGGCGTGGCTCAAGAGTGCTCTCGGCATTGATATCTCCGGCCGCGCCGACTGTGTCAAGGGCATGGTGTGGAGTATTACCAACATGTGCGGCACCGGTGGCTGCAGAGACTTCTTCCGCTGGGCAAACCTTTCCAACAGCATGACGGACCGCGAGTTTGTGACGGCGCTTTCGAACAGCGTGGTTGATAACGTGGCGCGCAAGTATTCGAGTCAGCCTCAGTACCATGAGGGATGGAAGAATCGCTATAAAAACGAGCTCAAGGACTGCTTGGTCTATATTGCCGAGGACGAGGCTGCCGCTGAGGAGACGCCTTCGGAGCCCGATCCTGAGCCTAAGCCTGCGCCCGCGCCGGCACCTCACCCGAACAAGGCCCCTGCTGCGCCTGCTGGGCCAACGGTGGAAACCGATAGTGATGCGGACAATGGCGGCGAGACGGGTGCGCCTTCGACTGGTGTTGGTAACAATGGTGCCGGTAATGGCGGGACTGCTTCGGGTGGAACGGAGTCTGCTGGCGGTGCTGGTGATTCGGGCTCTGGTTCAACCGGTGGTTCTGTCTCTGGATCGACTGGCGGCCCCTCCAATGGCTCCACCGATGTTGGCGAGAGCTCTGGCACTGATTCCGACTCGACCGAGGACTCCGATGTCAGTAATTCGTCGACCGAGAACAAGTCCTCCTTTGTCGAGCAGCTTGGCGCCGCGATCGGGTCTTCGATTACGGCTGGCAACAACAGTTGCTCGTCTTCTGGTGAGAACACTTCTGGCGAGGCTCCCGAGTCCAGGACTGATGGCGATGCCGATGCTTCGACCGATGCAGGCGCGAGACAGTCCGATGCCGATGCTCAGAAGGTTGACGACAAGAACGTCACCTCGACCACCACGACGACTACCACGTCCACGACGACCAAGGCCTCGGGTGGCAATATGCCCAAGACGGGCGACCTCATCGTGATGGCGAGCCTTGCCAGTGCGAGCTTGGCTACGCTTGGTGCCACGTCCATTGTGAGTGGTAAACACAAGCTTGATCAGCAGAAGAAGACTGCTGGCCAGGACGGATCCGAGGAGTAAGATCCTGGTCGCCCGATAATCTAAGAACTAGGACGGGGTCCGGTGCGAATGCATCGGGCCCCGTTTTGTTGTGCAACGATTAGTTATGCCCCCTCACACCCCATGTTGCTACCGTTGCCCGAAACGTCTGCATGACGGCATTATTGCGGTTGAGTTGCTCGATACAATGGGCATCGTGCTGCGTTTTAGGGAGAAGTTACGGTGTCTGAACAGGCGATTTACGGCGATACTGCCTACTGTGGCGTAGAGTTGATCAACCGCTCGGGTAACGGGGCGCTACCGGTCGGCGAACATGACTTTGCCGAGGCCATGGATCGATGCGTGCTAGTCGACAAGACGATGTTTATTACCGATGTCTTGGATGCTGATGCTTCCGTTGTGGCGTGTTGTCGGCCCGAAGGCTTTGGCAAGAGCATGAACCTGTCGATGCTTAAGGCTTTTCTGGAGCGACCCGCGGTCGGGCAGGTCGATCGGGGCCTGTTTGCTGGTTCTCAGATTTGGGATGCGGGTGGCGGGCGCTATCGGGATGAGTTTGCCTGCTACCCTGTGATATCGCTGGACTTTTCTGGCGCCGCGAAGTGTGGTGCCAACGTCGATGGCGTCGTGCGTGACGCTCTTTCGGGCGAGTGCGCTCGCTTGTTGGCGCTTTTGGAGGCTCCGGATTTACCCCGAGACAAGGTACGCCACATCGAGCGCGTTGCGCGTGGCGTGGCGAGCGAGGCCGAGGTTGCCTCGGTGCTTGGCGTTCTCATTGAGCTGCTGGAGATTGCTTGCGACGAACAGGTTGTGCTGCTCGTTGATGGATACGACGCGGCGTGGCTGGGCCGTGCGAGCGCGAGGGACGTTTCTGGTGCCGATTCGGTAGAGCTATTCGATCGCGTGCTGTTTGACGCCATTGCCGCCGCGGGCCATTCGCTACGGTTGACGTGTCTGATGGGGGAGCGTCCAGGTCCTGCCGAGGCGGCACTTTCTTCGCGCTGCTGCTCGTATTGTCTTTCGACGTCCCTTTCGACGTGGTGCGACCGTTGGTTCGGCTTTTCGGACGCCGAGGTCGAGGCTCTGTTGAGTCATGCTGGACGCGAGGAATACCTGGATGATGCGCGTGAATGGCTCGAGGGATATCGGTTTGGCAGGGCCTATTGTTCGAGTCCGGCGCGTGTGATCGGTTTTCTGGACCGAGGCTGCACGGCGCCTGTGCGCACCGATCTGTATGGGTATGCCGATCGCCTGAGTAGGGTAGTTGCTGGGTGGAATCTCGACCGCCTTTCGGTCTTGTTCGATTTGCTCGAGGCCCATGGATGCGTTGAGGTCCCG
>CABSBA010000241.1 GCA_902475825.1 uncultured Collinsella sp.
AATACAAGTAAAAGTCGCCCTTAACGACATCGGCATGCTCGGCATCGGCCTTGGCAACCAGCTTTTGAAGCGAATCCTCGAACATAAAGTCATCGGACTCCAAAATGCCCACGTACTCGCCACGCGCCATCTCCAGGCCGCGGTTCATCGAGTCGCCGTAGCCACTGTTGGCCTTGTCGATCATCTTGACGCGCTCATCGCGCTCCATGTACTCGCGGATGATATCCGGCGAGCTATCGGTAGAGCCATCGTTGATGCAGATGATCTCGATGTCCTCGAGCGTCTGCGCCACAGCGGAATCGAGGCACTCGCGCAGGTAGCGCTCAACATTGCAGATGGGAACAAGCAGCGAAACTTTAGGGGTATCAGAGTTCTGCAAGAGAACCTCCTGTTGAATAGCGTGTAACAGGGTTATTTTAGCAGCGAAGTAACGGCGCGCGGCAGCGCCCAGAATTAGATAAAGCGCTCCAGGCAGGCCTTGAGACCGCGAGTCGAAAGATAGAACAGCGTGGCGTCTGCCATCGAAACGCCCGAGGTCGCCGCAACGAGCTTATGGGCAACACGGCGAGCGGCTCCCTTAGCAGGCATATCCGCCCACTCCGTTCCCAAAGACGTTGTGAAATCCATATTGACGCGACCGGCCACGCGACAGAAACCGTCGGCGTCCAGACGCGCCAAGTCAAACACAATAAGGTCCAAGAACCAGGTGATCAGCTCGCCGGGGCAAAGATCCAAAAGGCCGTAAACTGCCCAATCCTCCAAGACTTCCTCGAGCATGCTCATATGAGCGTCGAGCTTTTTGGCGCGTGCCTCGGCACTGTTGAACTCGTGCGTCGCCGATTCGCTCTCCATCACGTAGTGGTAGAACCTGTCCGGCATGACAACGGTCTTTGAGGCCAACGCATAAGCTGCGAACTGGAACACAACGTCCTCGCCCAAGGCCAAGCCGGGGGCAAAGCGTATGCCTTCGCGATTGAGCAGCTCGCGCGAAAAAGCCGCGCGGCACGCATACGGCTGCGCATTCGCATGGAACAGCAACTGGGGATCACGGGCGCCAAAGGTACTAGCTATGGGGCTCATGAGTTGCTGGACGCGTTTGGGTGCGGCGTCGGACGGCTCGCAGACGCCGCCAAAAACGGCGACCTCGGCATCTGCAGACTCCATGGCATGCAGCACGCACTCGACCGTCTGGGCGTCGATGTAATCGTCGGCGTCCACAAAGAAGATGACCTCGCCATCGGCCGCATCGATACCGGCATTTCGAGCGCACGAGACGCCTGCGTTTTCCTGGTCAATCACCAGCACACGGTCGTCGGCCTGCGCAATTTGACGCAAGACGCCCAGCGAATCGTCAACCGAACCGTCGTTGACGCAGACAACCTGAATCGAGCGCTCAGACTGGGCCAACAGCGAATCGAGGCATCTCTGAATGGAGCGCGCGGAGTTGTATACGGGAACGACAATAGTCGCTTTGGGAATCGAGGTCTCTCCCATACCGACCTACCCCCTCAACGATTCGACAAGGAAGGCAGCGAGTACGCCGGGGCCTCCAACCGATGCGTAGTATTTGGCGCGTTCCAAGGCACCATCCGTCGCAAAGTGCGGATGCTCGTCAACCCAGGACTCAGGATCTTTAAGGATGGCAGCGAGATTCGCACGCTTCCACGGCTTAAGATCATCCAGCGAAAACTCCCCGGCGTCCAAGGCCGCTTGGAACTCCTTGGCAAGCGAACGTAGTTCCACATATACGAATCGTACTTAATGAGCTGATTGAACTTGAGCATGCGGGCGACGTCATCGCTTGCGTGATCGCGAGCATAATCTTCTCGGATCCAGCGCTCGATTTCGGCATACTCGGTATTGACGCAAAAGACCTTAGCCGAAGAATTGACCGAGGAGTTCTCGTTGTCCTGACGATACGAAAGCACGGCATCGTGCAGGTAAACAGCCTTGTCGGCGCAGGCGATCACCTTAAAGGCAAACGACGTGTCCTGAAAGGATGCTCCCGGAGTCGGCAGAAACTTGATGCCGTTGCGCTTAAGAAAATCGCGGCGGTACACGGACGACCAAATCGACGGCTTTTGCTTAAAGAACTGCGTCGTATCGCTCGGGTGTACCGGCTTGCCGCAGTCCTTGGGCCTAAACATCTCGTGCAGCGAGCGGCGCTCCTCGGGCTTGGACCAGTAAAAGTCAAAATTCGCCTTCGCAAAGTCGGCGCCATTGCGCTCAGCTGCCGCCACGAGCTTCTCCAGCGCATCGGGCGCCATAAAGTCATCGGACTCCAGAATGCCCACGTACTTGCCGCGCGCCATCTCGAGCCCGTGGTTCATAGAGTCGCCGTAACCGCTGTTGGCCTTATCGATCATCTTCACACGCGCGTCGCGCTGCATATACTCGCAGATTATCGCCGGAGAGTTGTCGGTAGAGCCGTCGTTAATGCAGATGATTTCGATGTCCTCGAGCGTCTGCGCAATGGCAGAATCGAGACACTCGCGCAGGTAGCGCTCAACGTTGTAGATGGGAATAAGCAGCGACAGGACAGGGCTGCCAGAGGAATTAGTAGACA
>CABSBA010000242.1 GCA_902475825.1 uncultured Collinsella sp.
CGGATTGCCTTCCCTCAACGCGACCCTGCGGAGCCGTGAGCGGGGAGGGAGGGCAATCCGGCCTCCCGCCCCGCGCCCCGCAGCAACCAGCGTCACGCGCTAGTAGTTCACCACCTGCTCCTCAAAGTACGCCTTCGGGTGGTTGCACACCGGGCACACCTCGGGTGCCTCGGCACCAACATGCAGGTGCCCGCAGTTCAGGCACTTCCACACCTTTACGCCCTCGCGCTCAAACACCTCGCCCGATTCAATGCGCTCGACGAGCTTGTTGTAGCGCTCCTCGTGAGCCTGCTCCACGGCACCGACGCCACGGAACTTCTCGGCGATCTCGGCAAAGCCCTCCTCCTCGGCGGTCTTGGCAAACTCGTCATACATCGTGGTCCACTCATAGTTCTCGCCCGCGGCGGCGTCACGCAGGTTGTCCAGAGTGCCCGGAACGGCGCCGTCGTGCAGATACTTAAACCACAGCTTGGCATGCTCGGACTCGTTGCCCGCCGTCTCGGCAAAGATATTCGAGATCTGAACGTAGCCGTCCTTTTTGGCCTTGGATGCATAGTAGCGATACTTGGTGTGTGCCTGGGACTCACCGGCAAAAGCGGTCTCGAGGTTCTTCTTGGTCTGAGAGTTCTCAAAATCCATAGGTGTACTTCCCTTCAACACGTGCCGCCCATAGGCTTTGAGCGACCTTGTCTTTAGGATGCCCTCAAGCCGCGAATTTAAACCTTACAATCCCGTTCTTCAGATTTGGGCGGGCTACACACTCAACCAACGATCACCCTCGGAGCGGCAAAAGCCCTCGCGCTCCAAATCGGCAAGAATGCTTGCGACCAGCTCGCGTTCGACCGGCTCTCGGCCTGCTGCCGTCTCCATCTCGTTAACGCCTGCAACGGCTTCATCGAGCGTAATGCCTGCCGGCTGCCCATCGCGCGCTGCCAGCAGCATGCGCACAATGTGGGCGCGCTTTTGGCGACGCGAGCCCTCAAACTTGGACTGCCGACTATAGTTCGCCGATCGCCTGGACGGATTGGGCAGCGTCTTTTTAAGATACGCGCCGTAATCCAGCAACGCGTAATACCACGCGCGCGGCGTGTCGGCATCGTCTTGAGGCG
Source organism: uncultured Collinsella sp. (assembly GCA_902475825.1). Classification (GTDB taxonomy): domain Bacteria; phylum Actinomycetota; class Coriobacteriia; order Coriobacteriales; family Coriobacteriaceae; genus Collinsella. Next base: position 1,110 of record CABSBA010000242.1, read on the forward strand.
CGGCAAAGGGCGCAATCTCATCCGCCACCGCACCAGGGGCCGCCGGACAGGCGGCTTGAATCAGCGGCACCAGCTCGCGATCGGGAACGGCCGGCACATCGGGAAAGAAATGGTGCAAAAAGACCGTGCGCACATTGGTCTCCAGATACACGCCCGGAAGATCGAATGCAAACGAACGGATGCCCTGCGCCGTTGCCGGGCCAATGCCGGGCAGCGCGACCAGATCGTGCGTCTCGCGCGGAAACTCCCCATCCCAGTCCTCCACAACGCACTGTGCAGCCCTGTGAAGCGCCAGGGCGCGGCGATTGTAGCCCATCCCCTGCCACGCATCCAAGACATCGGAAGGGGCAGCCTGGGCGAGAGCCTGGACAGTCGGAAAGCGATCGAGCCACGCCGGCATGCGCGCCTCCACGCGCGGCACCTGTGTCTGCTGCAGCATGACCTCGGAGAGCCAGATGATATACGGGTCGCGCGTTCGGCGCCACGGAAGGTCGCGATAACGCAGAACCCCTTCCGAACGAATCATCGAACGAAAGGGGTCCTGAATCATGGTAATGCTCCTTATGCGGCGCTATTCCTCCCGGCAAGCGTACGCGCAGGCGGCGTACTCGGGAAACGCATCGCGATCGGCGAACTTGGGATCGACAGCCGGGAACTGGCGATGGGCGACGATATCGCCGAGCGAAACGGAATCGAGATAGTCGCGCATCAGCGCCTGGGCTCCGGCCCACAGGGGATGATAGCAGCACGTGCCCATGCGCGCACAGTCACCATCGGGCGCGGTGCAGTCGTTCATAACCATGGGACCCTGAACGGCCTCTACAACCTGACGGATCGTGACATCGTCGGGACTCACCTTAAGGCGCATGCCGCCATGAACACCACGCAGGCTCTCCACAATGCCGGCCTGGACCAAACCGTGTTGGATCGAACGGGCAAACGAATACGGAACATTGACCTCTTCGGCAGCAGTGCGAACAGAAAGCAACCGCTCCGGCTCCTCGGCAAGCATCGCAAGCATGCGAAGGGCATAATCAGTCTTCCTCGATATGTCCATGTTTCCCCTTTCAAGGAATACGAACAGCCCGAACGAGCTCCGGGGCCGAGCTTGTGTCGAGACGCCAAATGACCGCCTGAACAACCAAATTATAAATTGGGTGTCCACTGAATGCCGCACTTGAAGACTGGCTGAATCAGGTACGGCCTACAGTGAAATTTAGTATAGCCTAACCCCCTACTTCATTGAACAGATGTTGCGCAACAAACCCCCTGTTTGAACGCATATATCAGTAGAGGCTGGCTCGCTCGTTGCAAATGCGGTGATTTTGATAAAGGGGCGCGTAAGATCGATGGCCTATTAAACGCAAAAAGCCACGTCCGAAGACGTGGCTTTAAATGCAATGGAGCGGACAACGGGGCTCGAACCCGCGACCCCAACCTTGGCAAG
>CABSBA010000243.1 GCA_902475825.1 uncultured Collinsella sp.
TCCGTGTCAGGGAAGTGCGCTACCTCTGCGCCAACCGCCCGAAGCGAGTGCTAAAAAGAGATACTATCATAGCCGCGCGTGGTTTACCAAGAACTTTTTGCCCCCGATTTTAAATTCGTGGGTGCTAGCCAAGCCAAAGCAACCAAAGCAATCGACAAAACCCCCAGCTCAACCGACCTTTACCGCTTAATCCACGAGGTCTCGGGGCGGCATATAAGTCGCGCGTTGTTGTAGGCCATGTCGAGCGTGAGGCAGGTGCGCGCGGCGTAGAAGCCGTCCTCGCGCTGGATGGTCAGCGCCAGCTCGGGCTTGTCGCCGGTCAGGCACAGCGGCAGGAGCAGCTGAATCCGGCCGCCGTAGAATTGCGGGACGGCGAGCGTGTAGTTGGCTGCGGCGCGGCGGGCGGCCTCGACGACGGCTCCCTCAAAGGCACGGCGCAGCAGCAGCGAGTTGTCCTCCCCCATCAGGCTGGCGGGGATGCGCGTATGGTTCTCCTCGTCGCCCAGAATGTGGTCGATGTTGGAACGGATGGGCAGGCGGTAGTCAAAGACCAGCTCGGAAGGATCCTCAGCAAAGCGTACGCGGCACGGCAGGTACTCAAACGAGACCAGCATGGGGTCGCTTTCCTTAAAGAAGCCCTTCAAAAACCAGCGCTGGCGTGCGTCGGGCTTGGTGTTGGGCTCAAACAGACCGTAGATGGTCTCGTAGCGGCGTGTGTACAGGCCGGTGTTAAACAGGCAGCGGTCGTCGTCGAACACCAGCGGCAGGTTGGACGGTGCGGTCTGGTCTACGTCGCGCTCGGTCAAAAACACTGCGCGGCTAAACGAAAACGACAGGTAGTTTTTGAGGATGCGGTTGCTAGGACCCCAGTCCTCGGGATCGGCGAGGTCGACCAGGCGGTCGTAACAGGGCTCGGGGCAAAACGCAAAGTCGTAGACATTGCTGCACAGGGTGCTGGGGATTTCCATGTGGTGTCCAATCCATTCAATAACTGGCGTGCGGTTGCTTAGATTCTATACGCGCGACGGGTCGCCCTAGCCTACAACACAACCGCGGCGCAGCTCTTCGGCTAGCTCGCTGGTCGTGCGGCGACTGGAAACAAGGTCCTGGATCCAGGCATAGTATTGATTGTCTTTGGGTTTGGGGCTGTCGGACAGTACGACCGGAGTGCCGGTGAACCTTAGGACGGACAACGCAAAGATGAGGCTGGCGCGTTTGTTACCGTCCTCAAAGATGTGGTCCTTGACCATGTGCTCGGCCACGTAGGTGACCTGGCCAAAGATGTCTGCGAAGCGGTCGGCCGGCGATTGACCGAATATCGTACAGAATGCACCCGCAAGCACGGACTCGACGCGTCCAAGCTCAAGCGCGGCCCGGCCGTCTGTGGCGTCGGTCGTATAGCAGCGCCCGACCTTCATCAACGTGCTGTGCAGACGCATCACGGCCGCGGCCATAGCTTCGAGCGAACCGGCATCGTCGAGCACGAGCGGCGCGAACGGATGCGCCTGGCGCGGCGCGACCGCCATCATGAGTTCTCCAAGAGCCTGAGCGCGTTGGGCATGCCCTCAATGGTCAGCCGAACAGCTTCATCGATTGACGTGGCGCCGTCGAACAAAATCGGTGATGCTGAATTTGCCACGTGTGCAGTTGAATGATCTTCTTGAGCAACGCAATCAGCGCCGTCATCATTTTGAACATTGCCCCAAAGCATGTCTGCCTCCTTTATAGCTCTATGGATGGAATAGCCCGCGAGTCGTACCCCAGGGCAACCGGTTGCCAGACGAGGTCTTCGATAGTGCAGTTTAGGGCATTTGCAAGCGCCAATGCCGAGGAAACCGAGGCACGGCGTAGGTCAAGCTGATTCTGCTCGTAGAGTTGTATGGCGCGAAGTTTAACCCCCGATTGGGCGGCGAGCTGTTTTTGCGTTAGGCCGGCCGCCTTTCGTGCCGCTTTGAGGCCCTTTTTGTCTGCCTGGGCATCGTTCCATTTATCAATGACAATCTGGGCGAATTTGTCTTCGGAGGCCTCGTGGAGCGGATGGTACGAGCTGATGACCCAATCGAGCGGAGCGACTTCGAGTAGCTCATTAAAGCCCAGGCTGCACATCCATTGCGCATAGGCCAAAACCCAGCCCGCCCAATACCGAGGCGAACGGTCGAACGGATAGGTCTCCCTGCATTCGACGGGGGTCAGTCCCGCATGAGCGATAATATCGCGCGCGAGCTCGTCGCCCGCCATGCCGCAGACGACGCGAGGCGTACCGCGCTCAAACTGTTTCATCTCAAAAGCGTTCGACAGGATGGCCGTCAACTCGGCTGGAGTCAGCCCTTGGTCACAGAGGGCAAAATCGACCGCCTCGCCCAGCGTTCTCATGGCATCCTCGAGATACATCTCACTGTAAGCGTGGGTCATTGCCCGTCATCCCCTCTCGAATGATATCGACGATACGGATTCCCTCAAATGGATTCTCGGCAAGTGGCTGCCGATATTCAATACTGGCTTCTAAGACTCTCCGAGTTCGGAAGTGCGGGGAAAGACCGAGTTCCGCCA
>CABSBA010000244.1 GCA_902475825.1 uncultured Collinsella sp.
CCGGCGGCGGCCTCGGCGCTTTGCGCCTGCCGCCTTTGGGGACTGCGGGGTGCGGCCGGCAGCTGCGGCGCGCTGCGCCTGCTGCCTGGGGTGACTTTGGGGTTGGGGTGAATCGGGGTCTAATACTTTCCCGAGAAGTGAACGACCTTATTTGGACCCCCGAAGCATTGGCATATTTTGACCGCTATTTCCTGCGGTTTTGCTGCGCGAATCCTGCGGTTTTATGGTCTAAAGGTGTGGATGCTCCGGGGCTTCGTTTTTACTCGTTCACTTCTCGGGAAAGTATTAGAGCTCAGCTGATAGAGGTACCACTCTGGCGTCGATGCCCCGCGTCTTTTTCGCTTGATTGGGGAAAACAGCCTCGCTTAAGCAATTGCGAGCTCGCCCAGACGTATCTGCGGGAGTTGTCTGCACAGTTCGCGGTATTATGTTGCGGAGTTTTGAAAGGAGCCGCTGGTGGTCACGACGACGTTTGCTTCGCCTTTGGGCGAAATCCTACTTGCCGCTGATGGCCGCGGTCTGACGGGGCTTTGGTTTGAGGGGCAGGAGCACTTTGGCTCCACGCTTCTCCGTGAAGACTCCGAACATGTTGAAGGCGCCGATGCGGTTTCCGGTACTGGTGGCATGTCGTCGGTGAGTCCGGCAAATGGTGCGGCCTCTTCGGTGCTTGAGCGTTCCTGGGCTTGGCTGAATGCTTATTTTGCAGGGCAGGAACCTCGGTTTACGCCGCCGTTGCATATGATCGGTACGGCGTTTCAGCGTGAAGTCTGGTACGAACTGCTTTCTATTCCGCGTGGCGAGGTCGCTACGTATGGTGAGATCGCCCAGCGTGTCGCCGCCCGCCATCGTGTACCGGGAAACGAGGCGCCCGTTGTGTCTCCTCGTGCGGTGGGGGCTGCGGTCGCGCGTAATCCCATTTCGATTATCGTGCCGTGCCATCGCGTGGTGGCGGCCGACGGATCGCTCAACGGATATGCCGGCGGGCTTGATCGCAAGGAGTGGCTGCTGCGGCTTGAGGGCGCGTACGAGGAGTAACGCTCGAACACTTTGCATAACTAGGACGCCGTGAAAGAACGGGATGCGCTTTCCGAATGGCGTTCCAAGCGGAAACCGTGTCCCGGAATACAGCTTCAGAGTGGGACGCAGTTTCCGGTTGAGACCACCTGCTTGGACATCTTTCTACGCTCGCTCTTGCAGGGCGTAGATCGACTTATCCATGTTGAACAGGTAAGCCACGACGCAGACAATAAAGAATATCGGTAGATTACTGAAACCGAAGACCTCGCAGCCAATGAGGATCGGCGCGAGCAGCGTATTGGTGGCGCTGCCAAAGACGGCTGCGTAGCCCAGCGCGGCGCAAAGCTCGATGGGCATGCCGAGAATCCCGGCGAGTACGACACCCAGGCTGGCTCCGATGGAAAACAACGGCGTCACCTCGCCACCCTGATATCCTGCGGCAAGCGTGGTAATGGTGAGTGCGAATTTGAGCGCCCAGTCCCAAGGCATGATGGCGACCTTGCTGTCACCGTCGAGCGCCGCCGATATCAGGTTGGTGCCAAGACCGCAGTATCGACCCTGCCATAGTGCGAACAGAATCGCCGATAGCGCAATGCCCATAACGACGATGCGCACATAGGGGTTGGGGAGTAGCCGCGCCGCAAGGGTCTTGGCGTGGGCAAGGCACCAGGCAAAGGCGCCGCCAACCATGCCAAACGCGATGCCCAACACCGCAAGCCGTCCAAGACCGGGGAGGTCAAGCGCGTATGAGGCGGTAACGGCGACCTCGAACTTCTCGAGTCCCAGGGCGCCCGAGGTCACACTTGCAGCGAGTGAGGCCGTAAGCGCGGGAAACAGCGCGCGGTATTCCATGCGTCCTGCGACCAGTACTTCGATAGCAAAGACCGTGGCGGCGAGTGGCGTTCGAAAGAGTCCGGCAAAGCCGGCAGCCATGCCGATAAGCAAAAACGTGTTGCCGGGCTTTCGGAAAGGTAGACGCCGGCCGATCCAGTGCGAAACGGTTGCACCGATCTGCACGGCTACGCCCTCGCGTCCCGCGCTGCCGCCAAAGAGGTGCGTCCCCCACGTGCTCAGCATAACGAGCGGCACCAAACGCGGGGAGATGGCGTCTTCGCGCCCGTGGCCTACGTCAAATACCAGGCTCATGCCGCGGTCGGTGCCCTTGCCCCAAGTACGGTAGGCAAACACGATGGCAAGGCCCGCGAGGGCGAGGAAGGGAAGAAGCAGGGTGATGTGCTCGTCGCGGAAGGCGCCAATCGCCAGAAGCACGCGTCCAAAGAGAGCACAGATGGCGCCAACGATAACTCCGACGGGGATTCCGACGGCACCCATAAGCACGAGGCCGCTATAGGTGTTGACCAGTCGTTTAATCCTGCTCGATGCGCTGCTTTCTGACATTTTGCTTTCCGACACTTGCTCTCTTGATGGAAAAAGAGCTGGAGTTGCGCATCGTTGAGAGGCCTTCCAGCTTTAGCAAAACAAACTTATAAGATGCGACGGGCCGCGTCAAGATT
>CABSBA010000245.1 GCA_902475825.1 uncultured Collinsella sp.
GACGGAAAGCACATTAAGTGCTTTCCTTTGCGTGCGGAACTCGCGACAAACTTAACCGCCCCGCCCGGCAGGCGAGCGTGCGGGAACTCGATTGATCCAGAGTAATATCGTGCGAACGGAATTCTGGCTGATGACCTGTTCGCGACAAAGACTCGATAGACAGCCCCCTCTATACCCTTTTGTAAGTTGCGGTGAAATAGGGACTGAATTTGGAGTTGAATCGTTTAAACAGTCCCTATTTCACCGCAACTTATGAGGAGGCTATTCGAAGGCGGAGGCCCTGAAGAGGGTCTCCGCCTTTTATACAGGGGCGAAGTTATTCGCGCGTTGCGAGATTAGACCAGGCGGGCGTTGATCGTCTTGGCGATCTCGGCGGCGTCGGTGGAACCCTTGACGGTGGCACGGAAGTCCTCGTCCATAAGCGCCTCGGCGACCTTGGACAGGATCTTGAGGTGCGTGGTGCCGGCCTGGGCACCGGGGATGAGCAGGGCGATAGCCACGTTGACGGGAGCGCCGTCCATGGTGTCCCAACCGGTCACGCCAGAGTCGTCCTTGACGACGATAACGGCGGCCTCGGTAATGGCATCGGACTTGGCATGCGGAATGGCGAAGCCCTCCATCATACCCGTGGTGCCCTCGGCCTCGCGAGCCAGGAAGGCGTTCATCACGGCATCGGCGTCGCCAGCGACACCGGCCTTGACGGCCTGGTTGGAGACAAAGCTCAGGGCCTCGTCACGAGAAGCGAAGTTCTCGGCAACAAAAACGTTCTCGACCTTCACGAAGTCGGCAGCCTCGGCCTTGGGGGCCTCGACGGCAGCGGCCTTGGGAGCCTCGACCGGCTTAGCGGGAGCGGCAGGAGCGGCCTTCTGGTTCTTCTCGAAGTCATACTTCTTGAAAGCGACGAACAGGATGCCACCGACCACGGCGCCGATGAGGATCGCGAGGACCCACAGCGGACCGTTCTCGACAACAGGCAGGACCAGGAAGCCACCGTGGGGCGCCGGATCGTGGACGTTGAACATAATGGTCAGGATCGAGGCGATGGAGGAACCGAGCATCATGATGGGCATGACGGGCCAGATGTTCTTGGTCATGAACGGAATGGCGCCCTCGGTGATGTGGGTGCAACCAAGGATGAGGTTGACGACACCGGCGTCATGATCCTCCTGGCTGAAGTACTTCTTGCCGACGATGACGGCAAAGGTGGTGATCAGCGGCGGAACGATGCAGGCGGCAGAGACGGCAGCCATGAAGTTGGTGCCGAAGTTGTAGGTGTCGGTGCCGACACCAGCAGCCAGGGCCTCGGTGAGCATAGCGGTACCGGTGACGTAAGCAGCCTTGTTGACCGGGCCGCCCATGTCAAAGGCGCACATGCAGCCGATAGCAAGACCCAGGACAACAGCACCGGAGGCAGACAGGCCCTTGAGGAAGTCCATCATGGCGGTGTTGATGGCAGCCATGGGGCCGGAGATGCCGAGCATGACCAGACCGACAATCAGCGTGGAGAACAGCGGGTACAGGAAGATAGCCTTGAGGCCGTCCAGGTTCTTGGGCAGACCGGCAAAGACCTTCTCGAGCAGCAAGATGACATAACCAGCGAGGAAGCCGCCGACGATGCCGCCGAGGAAGCCGAAGCCCACGCCTGTGCCGCCGGCATCGATCATGTGTGTATCGGCGTTAACGGGCAAACCCTGGATGGCGATCATACCGGCAACAAAGCCGGGAACGAGCGCCGGGCGCTTGCCGATGGACTCGGCGATGTAGGCGGAAAGCACGGGAACCATGAGGTTCATGGCAATGCCGCCGATGATCTTGAGCATAGCGGCGAAGCTGTTGTAGTCGGCAGCCGTCGAATCGAAGGACGTGATGCCCCACAGGAACGAAACGGCGGTCAGGACGCCACCGGCGACGACGAAGACCAGCATGTGGCTGACGCCGTTCATGAGGTGCTTATAGATGATGTGACCGATGGACTCCTTCTCCTCGACCTCATCCTCGACATCGGCAGCAGCAGCAACCGTGTCGTCGCCCTTGGCGGCGAGCGCGCGGTCGATCAGCTTACCTGCAGCCTCGACGGACAGGGCCTTGGAAACACCAACGGAAACCATGGGCTTACCGGCGAAACGCTCCGCCTGGACATCCTTGTCGGCTGCGACGACGACGGCCTTGGCACCAGCGATCTCACTCTTAGTGAGCTCGTTCTCGACACCGACCTGGCCATGGGTCTCGACCTTAATGGTCAGACCGCGCTCGGCAGCTGCCTTCTCCAGCGCCTCCTTCGCCATGAAGGTGTGCGCGATGCCGGTCGGGCAACCGGTGGCGGCGATGATGTCAAACTTAGCCATGTGTCCCTCCTTCTTGAGTACTGCGCCCGCAGGCGCTCCCCTACACGCGCTTCGATGCGCGTTTTTCCACACCTGAAAGATACCAAGCCACCGCTTGTACGAGAAGCAATACAGCTCATTTCACCGGTGAAAGGTTCTTTCACTACCGTAAACG
>CABSBA010000246.1 GCA_902475825.1 uncultured Collinsella sp.
GCGGGCAAGCAGACATGGCAGCTCCTTTGCGTCAAGCGAATCCGCTCCATTGTAACGGCGCGATCCCCGCTGCGATGAGCGCGTTGGAGTGTCGGTTTCTTGCGGCCAGGGAAAATCGCGCTCATCGCGCTCCGTCACATCCGCGCCGCCCGCGATGTGTTAGCGTTTGGGTGAACAAAACGAGCCCGTGCGGAAAGGATCCGGACCGTATGCAACGTGGAAGTACATCTCCGCTGTCCCGCGAGACCGATGCGCCCGAAACCATCGTCAAGCTGGAGTGCGACATCGACGATGCGTCGCCCGAGGTACTCGCCTATGCCGCCGACCGCCTGCGCGAGGCGGGTGCGCGCGAGGTACACTGGCTGCCCCTTTACTGCAAGAAGGGCCGCCCCGGCTGGCAGCTGCAGGTGATCTGTTCCCACGAGGATATCGGGCGCCTACAGACGATCATCTTTTTGGAAACCACGACCAACGGCATCCGCCGCCAGGTTATGGAGCGCGTCTGCCTGCCGCGTCGTTTTGAGCAGGTGGCGACGCCTTGGGGCGAGGTGTCCGTCAAGGTGGCCACCCTGCCCGACGGCAGTGAGCGCGCGGCGCCCGAGTACGAGGACTGCGCCCGTCTTGCCCGCGAGCATAACGTGCCGCTCCAGCGCGTGATGCAGGCGGCACAAGCCTCAGCACTGCGATTTGAATAGCGCGCCCGGCGACATCTCGCGCCCGGCCACATCAACCCCTCCCGAAAGGATCTCCCCGTGAAATACCTCATCGCCTCCGACATCCACGGCTCGGCATACTGGACCGAGCGCCTGTGCGCCGCCATCGAGCGCGAGAACCCCGACCGCATCGTGTTGCTGGGCGACCTGCTCTATCACGGTCCGCGTAACGACCTGCCGCGCGACTACGCCCCCAAGCGCGTGATTCCGCTGCTCAACGCCCTGGCCGACCGCATCATCGCGGTGCGCGGCAACTGCGACGCCGAGGTCGACCAGATGGTGCTCGACTTCCCCGTCATGGCCGACTATGCCACGCTGTTCGACGAGACCGGCCGCGAGCTGTTCCTGACGCACGGCCATGTCTTTGGCGCCGGCATGCACAACAGCGTCGACCACGCGCCCGCGTTGCCCGAGGGCTCCGCGCTCGTCTACGGCCATACGCACATCAAGGTCAACGAGGAAAGTGCCGCGCATCCGGGCCTGTGGCTCTTCAACCCCGGCAGTGTGAGCATTCCCAAGGACGGCTCGCACAGCTACGGCATCTACGAGGGCGGTGCGTTCCGCCACGTGATCCTGGAGGAGGAATAACCATGGCGCAGCATATGGCTCAGCAAAATGCCGAGGGCTCGCGTGACCTGTCCACGCTGGTAGATGCATCGGCCGAGCTGCAGCATCTGGTGCAGACTATCTGGCGTCTGCGTCAGCCCGACGGCTGCCCGTGGGACCGCGAGCAGACGCACCGCAGCATTGGCAAGAACATGATCGAGGAGGCCTACGAGGCGCTCGACTGCATCGAGGCCGACGACGCGGTTCACCTACGCGAGGAGCTGGGCGACGTGCTCATGCAGGTCGTGCTGCATGCGCAGATCGCGGCGGATGCCGGCGAGTTTACGCTGGCCGACGTGGCGCGCGATATCGACGCCAAACTCATTCGCCGTCATCCGCACGTGTTTGGCGATGTGGATGCCGACAGCTCCGACGAGGTACTCAAGATTTGGGACGAGGTCAAGCTTGCCGAGAGGGCTGCCAAGGACAAGGCCGTGGCGGCAGGCGAGGCTGCGCCCGAGGGCCTGCTCGACGGCGTGCCCACGCATCTGCCGGCGCTGATGCAGGCTCAGAAGGTGTCGCGCAAGGCGGCTGCCGTGGGCTTTGAGTGGGAGACGGTCCAGGATGTGTGGGACGAGGTCGCCGAGGAACGTGCCGAGTTTGAGGCCGAGGCCCCTGGCTCGCCCGAGCGCGAAGTGGAGTTTGGCGACCTGCTCTTTGCCTTGGTCAACGTCGCGCGCAAAGAGGGGATCGACGCCGAGAGTGCCCTGCGCGCCAGCACGGCAAAGTTCCGCCGTCGCTGGGCCGCGATGGAGGCCGCCGTGCACGAGGCGGGCGATGACCTCGCCGCCTGCTCAACCGCTCAACTCAACGACCTGTGGGACCAAGCAAAAGCAAGCGAGTGAGGCCTGCGTCTCTCACGGCATCCATTCGTAGAGAGGCCTCTACAAGCAAAAAGCCATATACAACGGAAGATGTGCCAGCTGCGCTTCGGTATCCCACTCGAGTTGTTTAGGGTGCAACACGTAAGCCATCCCAATCTTCTTGTTAAAGCGCGCGCGGAATCGGTCGAGGGAGATGGTTCCGTATCTGCGTGGCGACTTAACTTCGATGGGGCTGATGCGCGGCTTTCCGGCGGCATTGACATAGGGTCGGGTAACGAGGAAGTCGATTTCCATGCGCTCCTCCCCCTCCTTCTTTCCGCTTTGGAAATAAAAGAAGAGCCTGTGTCCATTG
>CABSBA010000247.1 GCA_902475825.1 uncultured Collinsella sp.
TGCCGTAAACGGCCAGACGGGCCGCGTGGCCGCGGTGGTGTTTAGCGACAAGCGTGAGACGCATGTGGTGGCGCCGCTCAACCCGAGCCTGCATCTATCGAACGAAAGTACCGTGCATGCCACGCCCATCGAGGTCAAATACGTCAAGTCGCCGTTCCTGTACCAGATTGTGCGTCGTGGAGACGGCGAGCAGCCGCGTCAGGTGGCAGCGGTTGCCGAGGGTTCCTACCGAGAAGAAAAGCCCAAACGTCGCGGCCTGCTGGGTGCGCTATTTGGTAAGTAGGGGAGTGGTGTCAGTTGGCGCCGTAACGTGAAAGCCAGAGGTATGGGGCGGCTCGCATGAGTGCGGGCTGCCCCGTTTTTGTGCGGCGACAGGACCGGCTTATAGGACAAAATGTGTGTCCCGATAGAACATCCGTTTCCATCCATTAATCCAGCCAGAACGGGTACGGGTCCCTGTGGTGGAGGTCCTCCCACACGGCCCTGTCGCCCCATTCCGGCCCTCCGTCCTCGCGCGACGGCGAGGCGGAGTAGACGCTGAACAGGAAGTCGATGTCCGCGTCGGTCGGCATCGCGGCGAGCTTCTCGCGCGCCGTCCTCGCGTCCCCCGAGTGCGCGTGGCACCACCAGAACACCGCCTTCACGCGCTTGACCGACGTCAGCCCCCGGTGGTTGCGCAGGACGGCCCCCGGCTGCGAGTTCACCCCTCCCTCGATCATGTTGTTGGTCGACGGCAGCGGGCCGGCCTTGGCCAGGGCGGGGTCGAGGTAGGTGAACAGCGTCCCCGCCGACACCAGCGACGACAGCGACGAGCGCGCCCGCCTCAGCCTCTCGTGGGTGTAGACCCTCCTGCCGTCCACCACGGTCCTGTCCTCCAGGAAGTCGGCCCAGAACCCGCACCAGTCGAGGTAGCGCTCGACCCAGAGCTCGGCCTGGTGCAGCGTCTCGATGCCCATGAGGTCGCGCGCGATGAGGTAGAGCTCGCGCCCCGCCTGGAGCTTCGGCCGCGTCGTCGTGTAGCGCTTGACCTGCGAGAAGGCGTGGAAGGTGCACCTCTGGACCCTGGTGCGCGGCCAGGTCTCGCGCACGGCCTTGGCGAACCCGCTCCCGCCGTCGGTGACGACCACCTCGGGCGCCGGGATCGGCGCCATGAGGGCCGACCACGCCCTCGAGTTCTCCGACCTCGCCATGTACCAGGAGACCACCCGCTCGCCGCTGCAGCATATGAGCACCACGAGGTCGCGCGCGACCCAGATCCCGTCGACGTAGAGCACGCGGTGGAGCTCGCCGTCGGGGACGGGCATGGGCCAGACCTCCCAGAACTCGGCCGTCCTGCGCCTGAAGGACCGCCCGCCGCCCGGCATCGCCGCCTGGGAGTCCTTGGAGAGGAGCCACCCGAGGAACTCGTCCAGCCTTGTCGCCGTGTCGTCGTACCTCACCGTCGTCGACGCGCCGCAGGCCGTGCACCTCCACCGCTGGGACCCCGATGAGGTCCTGCCGTTGCGCTTGGTCCGACCGCCGCAGTAGGGGCAATAAACGGCCTTCATGGGCACCTCTTCCGAAAGGGTATTTAACGGTTCCGGAAGAGGTTATCTACCAGCGGGAACGATGGGCAACCGGACACACATTCTGTCCGAGCGGTTAAAAGCGGGCACGGAATTTAAACGACAGAAAAGGGGTATCGACCTGCGCCGATGCCCCTTACGTGTACACATATTTTGTCCTATAAGCCTCAATTCGGTCTCCTACTCGGCTGCCTCGCGGCGAGCGACCTCGTCGATCAAGATAGCATCGCCGTGCTTGGCGGCGGCAATGCTCGCGGCCATAATCATGCCCATTGCCGTGATGTAGGCGAAGAGCATCGACGGCGCCACGTCCATAACGATGCCGGAGAGAATCGGCGTCGCCACCTGAGCCGCCATGCTCACGGTGTAGTAGTAACCGGAGTAGCGGCCCACGCTTTGGGAGCTGCAGCACTCCAGAATCATCGTGTACACGCACAGGTCCACGCCGCCCAGCGCAACGCCCATCAACAAAAAGACGCCGTACAGCACGGGCGAGAAACCGGGTGCCAGCCAAAGAAGCGCGGGGCATAAAACCATGATGACGGCGGTGCCCAGGGCGACCTTTTTACGGCCGATTTTGAGCGAAAGATTTGCCAGGGGTACGTAGCTTAGCAGCGCGCCTGCAATCGTCACGATATTGATGATGGCATAGGAACCGCCCTCCATGCCGTAGAACATATCGGCATAACGGCTGATATTGGTGGTCATGGCGTTATAGCTCATGTAATAGAAAAACGTTGCAGCGAGCAGCATGATGATGGAGCGGCGTACGCCGGCGTCTGCAATGCGATTTTTACCGCCGGCCTCGGGGGAGTCATCTTTGTC
>CABSBA010000248.1 GCA_902475825.1 uncultured Collinsella sp.
ACGCGGTTGGCGCCGGGAACCTCGGCCACGATGCGGCCGGAGATGCGGGCCAGCACGTCGTAGGGCAGCTTGGCCCAGTCGGCGGTCATGGCATCGCTGGACTCGACGGCACGCAGGATGATCGGGCGCTGATAGGTGCGCTCGTCGCCCATAACGCCGACGGACTTGATATCGGGCAGGACCGCGAAATACTGCCAGCAGCTGTGCTCGGAGTTGCGCTCGCCGGTCTGCTCAAACAGACGCTGGTTGTAGGCGTCGAGCTCCTCGCGCACGATGGCGTCGGCGTTCTTGAGGATCTCGAGCTTCTCCTTATCGACCGCACCGATGATGCGGATAGCAAGACCCGGGCCCGGGAAAGGCTGACGGAACACGATATGACCTGGCAGGCCAAGCGCCAGACCAAGTGCGCGGACCTCGTCCTTAAAGAAGTGGTCGAGCGGCTCAATGAGGTCGAAGTGTACGCCCTCGGGGAACGGGATCAGGTTGTGATGGCTCTTGATGGTGGCCGTCTTGCCGCCCGTCTTGCGAGCGCCGGACTCGATGATGTCGGGGTAGATGGTGCCCTGAGCCAGGTACTTGACCGGCTTGCCATCGGTCTCGAGCTGCTGCGCCACGGCGAAGAACTCTTTCCAGAACTGCGTACCGATGATGCGGCGCTTCTCCTCGGGCTCGGTCACGCCGGCCAGAAGCTCGGCATAACGGTCCTCGGCGTGAACGTGGATAAAGTCGACGTCGAACTGCTTGGTGAAGACCTCCTCCACCTGCTCGGGCTCACCCTTGCGCAGCAGGCCGTGGTTGATGAACACGCAGGTCATCTGCTTGCCCACGGCGCGGGCGCCCAGCGCAGCCACGACGGAGGAGTCGACACCACCGGACAGGGCCAGAATCACGCGGTCGTTGCCGACCTTCTCGCGGAACTCGGCCGTCATGGTCTCGACCAGGTTGTCCATGCTCCAGTTGGGCTCCAGGCCGCAGATCTCAAACAGGAAGTTGCTCAGCAGCTGCTGACCGTACTCGGAGTGCTTGACCTCGGGGTGGAACTGCGTGGTGAAGATCTTGCGCTCGACGCACTCCATGGCAGCGACCGGGCACACGTCGGTGCTGGCGGTAACGGTAAAGCCCTCGGGCACCTCGGAGACGGCATCGCGGTGGCTCATCCACACGGTCTGCTCCATGGGCGTGGAGTTAAAGAGCCTGGCGCCTGCCGTGCGCGTGATGGTGGCGCGGCCATACTCGCCCACCTCGGAGTGGCCGACCTTGCCACCGAGCGTCACGGCCGTGATCTGATGACCGTAGCAGAAGCCCAGGACGGGAAGGCCCAGGTCAAAGATGGCGGGGTCGATGGACGGAGCGTCCTCGGCATACACAGAAGCCGGGCCGCCGGAAAGGATGAGCGCAGAGGCGTTCATCTCGCGAATCTCGTCGGCCGAGATGTCGCAGGGAACGATCTCGGAATACACGTTGAGGTCGCGGACGCGACGGGCAATAAGCTGACCGTACTGCGCACCAAAGTCGAGTACGAGGACCTTTGCGGAAGCCTTTTGATCCATGGTTTCCCCCTCTTGTTGGCGGGGAGCCGGTGCCCACCCGCGCGAATAAACGAAAATTGCTTTCATAGTGTACACGTTATATGGGGTTTCTCGTCCCTCGCAGCCATCAGTGCACGGCAAACGCACGACCAGGGCCCCTATTTGACGGCAATTGAAGTGTTACCAAACGTTACGGATGATGTAATACGTTTGAACATTGGACGCCCTGTGCCACAATACTGCCGAACGACTCCGCCCTCGCGGCGGCAAACACGATAGGAAAATCAGCATGAAGCGCATCCTTCTCATCGCCACGGGCGGCACCATCGCATCGACCGAGGACGGTAACGGCCTCTCCCCCGCCCTGACCGGTGAGGAACTCGCTCAGAGCGTCCCCGAGATCTCGGGCCTCTGCGAGCTCGACGTCGTGCAGCCCATGAACATCGACAGCACCAATATGCGCCCGAGCGACTGGATGCGCATCAGCGATGTCATCGTCGAAGGCTATGCCGATCACGACGGCTTTGTGGTCCTGCACGGCACCGACACCATGAGCTACACCGCGGCAGCGCTTTCCTATCTGATTCAGGACAGTCCCAAGCCCATCGTACTCACCGGCTCGCAAAAGCCCATGGGTAACCCCTTTACCGATGCCAAACTCAACCTGTACCAGAGCCTGCTCTATGCGCTCGACGAGCATTCACACGACGTCTCGATCGTGTTTGGCGGCGTCGCCATTGCCGGCACGCGCGCCCGCAAGCAGCGCACCATGAGCTTTAACGCGTTCATTAGTGTCAACTATCCGCCCATTGCCTACATCCGCAACGACCGCATTGTGCGCAACGGGCTTCACGGCA
>CABSBA010000249.1 GCA_902475825.1 uncultured Collinsella sp.
ATGACAGCCATCTCGCCGCTGAGGGCTTTGTCCACAAAGCGCGAAACGCGCTGGTGAATGCCGCCAAACTCGGTAAGGAGCTGACGCCCAAGCTCATGGAAATCGGTATCTTCCACCGAAAACCCCTAACACTAGAAACTATTTTCGGTGAAAGATGATACCCACGAACGCACACCCTAATCGGTAGAATTTGAGACATGTTTCAAAAATCTACTCGACTGCCAGTTAATATAAAGAACGCATAAAGAATTAAAATCATTCAAGAATTGCAGCGTTTCAAAGAACTATCATGCACGCGGTTAGGCGAGGGGTTGTCACCACCATGACGACTGGGACTCATTAATCGCCACGTGCGATGCTCCAACTTCCCGCAAGGAGATACCTGAATCAAGGGGGTTGGAGTCATGGCATTTGACTTCACGGGCAAAACCGCGATCGTTACCGGTGGCACTCAGGGCATTGGCCTCGAGATTGCCAAGGGCATCGTTGCGGGTGGCGGACACGTCGCGCTCATCGCAAGGAACGCTGCTAAGGGCGAGGCCGCTGTGGCCGAGCTTGGCGAGGGCAACAAGTTCTATCAGCTCGATGTTGCCGATGCACCCAAGGCGCGCGAGACTGTCGAGCAGATTTTTACGGACCTGCCTCAAACCAATATCCTGATCAACTGTGCCGGTGTTATCAGCACCAAGAAGTTCGACGAGATCGATGACACCGAATGGCGCCGCACCATCGACATCAACCTCAACGGTACCTTTACCATGATGAACGCTGTGTACCCGCACTTTAAGGCGGCCCATGCCGGCACTATCGTCAACGTGAGTTCCGTTGCGGGCAAGATTGGCGGCGGCCTGCTCGGCACCGCTGCCTACGCCAGCTCCAAAGCAGGTGTTAACGGTCTAACCAAGGCAGTCGCCAAGGAAGGCGGCAAGTTTGGCGTCCGCTGCAACGCCGTGTGCCCGTCGCTCACCCTTACTGATATGACCTCGATCCTTTCTGACGAGAACTCTCAGCGCATCATTAACGGTATTCCTCTGGGCCGCGCCGCCCAGGCCAGCGAGCCTGCACAGATGGTGCTGTTCTTCGCTTCCGACCTTGCCAGCTTCGTGAACGGCGAGATCGGTGACTGCGACGGTGGCATCGTCCTGGACGGGTAATACCCCGCGGTGATCGTTCGGCGACGGCTCCTGCGACTCGGGACCGTCGCCTTCTTTCTGGCACAGGAGCGTGTGGCCGCGTGCCGCACGCATCAAAAGGAGATATAAATGAGTGAATCGACTGCGGTGGAGGCGCCGGCAACAAAAGAGCCGTTCTTTAAGATGTCCACCATCCCGGGCGCCAATATCTTGGTGCCGCTTCTGTTGGGCTGCCTGCTCAACACGCTGTTCCCCGACCTGTTTAAAACGCTCGGCAGCTTTACGCTTGGCATGACCCAGCAGGGCGCAGGCCCGCTTGTTGGCGCCTTTTTGCTCATCGTCGGTACGACGATTTCGTTTAAGAGCGCTCCTGCCGCCGCTGCCCGCGGCGCCATTATCATCGCCGTCAAGCAAATCGTAGTCGTTGCCGTGTCGCTGCTCATCCTTTATGTGTTCAACGACAACCTGTTTGGCATCTCTGCCATGGTGATGCTGGCCGCTTGCACGGGTGCAAACAACGCTATGTACGCTGGACTGATGGGCACCATGGGCAACGAGGCCGAGCGTGGCGCCGTCGCTATCACCACGCTGGTTGTCGGCCCTCCGGTCACGATGATCGTGCTCGGCGCTGCCGGTCAGGCCCCGATCGGCTGGTCGCTCGTGGGTGCCATCCTGCCGATTGTCGTCGGCATTATCCTGGGCAACCTCTTCCCCAGCTTTAAGAAGATGATGGCACCGGCACTTTCCGCCATCATCGTGCTCGTCTTCTTTGCCATGGGCTCGACCATGACCTTTGGCCAGCTCATTAATGGCGGTCTTCCCGGTATTCTGCTCGGCGTGATCTGCTCGGTGGTCTTTGCAATTCCCGTCATCGCGGTCGATAAGCTCACGGGCGGTACGGGTGTCGCAGGTGCGGCCATTTCGAGCTGCGCCGGAGCCAATGTGGCCACGCCTGCTGCCATGGCAAGCGTCAACGAGGCCATGTACGGCGGCGCCGTGCTCGCGACGGCTACGGCACAGGTTGCAGCGTGCGCTATCGTGACGGCCATTTTGACCCCGCTCGTTACCAGCTGGTGCCACAAGCATTTTGAGGGCCAGCAGAGCAACGGCAAGGCAACGACCGACAAGGCCACCGCAGCCGCCTAATGCCAAGCGGCAATCAAAGCTAAATAACTGGCCACGCCACAGGGCGGCCCCGGGGGAAATCCCGTGGCCGCCTTGCAGTTTTTGTGG
>CABSBA010000250.1 GCA_902475825.1 uncultured Collinsella sp.
AGCTGGGGTTTTATTTTTTCGGGTTTTGGCATGATCGTGGTTGAGCGATTCATCGTAGTAAACCGTCATACGTTCCTAATGATCTATTGGGGACGGAGGAAAACGGATCATTTTTGTCCTGTGGAGGAGCGGTGGGATACCTTCTGCTAAGAATCGGGGGCATCTACTACGTTTAAGTACGTACCCCGAACCACGCCGAAAATCGCAATATTGAAACCGCAGGTAGCGGACTCGCTGTTTTTGAAAAAACAAGGGTATGGTCAGGGGTCCGGGGGTATGCGTAGTAGATAGGCGCGTTTCGTGGCGCGGCGAATCCCGACGCCATGGATTTGCTCCCTAGTCGCACCATTTGAAGGCGCCTTAGGGGAAGAGTGCCCCTTTTGACTAGTCGTTTATGAACGTCCCCGATGACTAAGTTGCAGGTGGCAGTGGTTGTGTTACACTAACGCTGCGTATTTGACGCAATCATCTCGATACAGATCAATGACGCCCGTCGTTTTTCGGACGGAGCTAGACTGTTTAGCCGCCCTGAAGGTATATGCAGGGAGCATGTGATCACAGGGCTTGAAAAGAAAGTTGAGCAAACACTGTGTCTGATCAACAACAAGAAAACGAAATAACGACGACGCAAACGGCTCCCGCTGCACCGGTTACGTCAGACCAGGCCGCGGTGCCGGCGCCGGCGCAGGTCTCGGCTCCCGAGGCGCCTGATGCCGCCGCGCCCACCACACCCGTTGCTAGCGAGGAGGCTGCACCCGCTAAGCCCAAGCGTACGCGTCGTGTGGCCAAACCTGCAGCGGACGGCGAGGATGCCGCAAAGCCCAAGCGTCGTGCGACGCGCGCCACACGCGCGAAACGGCCCGCTGCTGCCGATGCATCGGCCCCCATTTCCGATGAGGTCGCGCAGGCCCGTGCACTGGCACAGATCAGCGAGGCCCAGGTTGTGCGTGCCCGCCGTCGTGCTGCCGAGCGCGAGGCTGCGGCATTGACTGAACTTGCCGCACCGGGCGTCCCCGAGGCTCCTGCTGCCGAGCAGTCGGCCGAGAAGCCGGCGTCGCGCACGCGTCGCCGTATGGCAGCCAAGACGCAGGAGCCCGCCGAGCAGCCGAATCCTGAGGTCGTTGAAACTCCGGCTCGTTCTGCGGCAGGGGAGGGCGCTCCCTCCGTTGCGCCCGCTGAGCCCAACGAGGTTCCCGTCGTTGATCCGGCTCTGCGCCCGCATCGTCGCGGCCGCAAGCCTAAGGCGTTTGTTGAGGCCGAGAAAGCCGCTGCCGCAGCAGCTGCCGCTCAGAGCGCAGCGGTGACGGCCGAGCCCGCGGCCACGGCCGACGCCCCGGTCCAGGACGCTCCGTCCACCGAGGCTCCCGCATCTGCCGGCGCCGAGCCCACCGATGTCCGTCCCGGCCGTAGCCGTCGTACCGCGGCAAAGCGCTCGACGAAGGCGAAGGTCAAGGCTGAGGCCAAGTCCGTCGACGACAAGTCCTCCGAGGCAACCGCCGATGCCGCTTCCGAGGCCGAGAACGTCGACCAACCGGCAACTGATAAGCCCAAGCGTACGCGCAAGAAGTCCGCAAAGGCCAAGTTTGCCGAGCAGCAGGGCGACGCCGATCCCAGCGCCCATGCCAACGCCGACGCCAAGGCAGAGGGCGAGGCTCCGTCCGGCACCGATACACCCGCAGCCGCGGCTGACGGGGGCGTCGAGAACGAAGAGGGCACCCGTCCCAACCGTCGTCAGCACAAGCGCAACGACGAGCGCAACGACCGCAAGGACGATCGCAACAACGACCGCCGCAGCCGTCAGCGCGACCGCAAGCAGCGCAACAAGGAGCGCAACGCCGCCCCCACCGAGCCCACGCTTTCGCGCGAGGAGCTTGCGGCCATGAAGGTCGCCGAGCTGCGCGAGAAGGCAAAAGAGTTCGAGATCGAGACGACCGGCAAGAAGAAGGCCGAGCTTGTCGAGGAGATCTACACGACCGCCGCGAAGGCCGAGGGCTTCCGCGATATTAAGGGCATCCTGCAGATTCGCCCGGACAGCTCCGGCATCATCCATGCCCACGGTTACATGAAGTCCAACGAAGACGCCTTCGTCCCCGCTTACCTCATCCGCTCCGCACGCCTGCGCACGGGCGATGTCATCGAGGGTTCGCTGCGCCCCTCGCGCGGCGGCGACAAGCGAGCCGGCCTCGCCAAGATCACGACCGTTAACGGCATGGATCCCGAGCAGATCCGCAACCGCCCCAAGTTCGGCGACCTTACCCCGGTCTATCCCAACGAGCCGCTGCGCATGGAGCATGGCAAGGATTCCATCACCGGCCGCCTCATCGACATCGTGGCGCCGATCGGCAAGGGCCAGCGTGGCC
>CABSBA010000251.1 GCA_902475825.1 uncultured Collinsella sp.
GGCTCAGGGCATTCAGCACCAGGTCCGTGTGCCCCGTATCCAGGTGGCTAAGAAACAAGCTGGAGATTAAGACAGCAATCGAATACCCAATAACAGGGGGCGTTGAAGATGGTTCTTCAGCGCCCCCTCAATACTTACGAGCGATATGTCGTCTTTACGTTGTAGAAGAAGTCGGGTTCCCAAATGGCTTCGAAGTGCTTCTCGGCACAATCGATCTTGCCCTGCTCGGTCGGGCGCGTATGGATGTCATTGTTCCCGCCGCCCTTAGTCTCGGTAACAAAATACACGCGATGCTCGCCCTCGTAAGCCCAATCTGGGTTGTAGGCTCCTAACGGCGTGTCGATCTTAAAGCTGCTCGGCAGCTTGGCAAACACCTTGATCTCCTCGGCCTGATCAAGCTCAACGGCAAACGGCTTCTCAACCGACGACGAGTCATAGACAACGTAGTTGTATAGACTCTTGTGGTGCGCGGACTCCCAAGCGTTCTGGCCAACATAGGCCTTAAGATCGCCAGGGTCCAAATCTTTCATCGTGTACCAATCTTCCTCGGGCAGCTTGGTGTACTTAATGCCCTTGGCAATTGCCACGGCCTTAACCTTGTTCACCTTAGAAGCCACCTGGGCTAGGAACAGCGCGGGATTGAGAGCAAACTCGCCGTAGCGACCACAGCCCTCCAAAATGCGCTTGATGGTAGCGCGGGTAAGACCGACGGTATCCTGCAGCTCCGCGATAGGATCGGGCAAGTCATACACTGCGCGACCCGCCGTTCGCACGAGCGCGGTCGAGCGCGCCTCGGCATTCACGCCAGCGGTATCCACCGTTAGGTCTGCACGAGTGCTCAAAATTTCAGGTGCCTTTACCTCGGGCATCTTGGCAACCTCCTCGCACGCGTCCTCGACCAGCTTGTCGGAGTCCACATCGACCTCAAAGCGTGTGCGTTTGCGAATGCGCTCCCAAAGCTCCTGGAAAGCAGGGTCGGCAGTCACATCCTTGCAGAGCTTAACCTCAACCTCCTTGGCCTTGTCGCGGATCTGCAGCTTCTGAGCCTTCTTGAGGATAATGCGCTCCACCTCGGTCTTAACGTTTTCCAGACCCTCGGGAACAGGGACACTACCCTGCTCGGCCGCCTGCTTGAGCTCAGGTGTAATCTTGCCTTTATCATCGATGAGCCCCTGGTCCTTAAACGAGTCGAAGACGGTCTTAGACTTCTGGAAGCCCAAGAGCTCCTCGGTTCCGTCCTCGCGTTCCACCACGACATTCGAGAAAGACTCAGCGGTGAGAATGCCAAACTTGTAGCCATCCTCCTCAAACTCAGACTGCAAGCCATTGGCAAACGAGTCATAGCTCTCGTTTGCGATGACGGTCAGCACGTTCACGCCTTCGTCGTAGCAGCGCTCGCCGTCCTGGTCCACGCACAGGCGCAGGCCACGACCGATCTTTTGGCGTTTGGTCAGCTTGTCCTTGGTCTCCACCAGCGTGCAGATCTGGAACACGTTAGGGTTATCCCAGCCCTCCTTAAGGGCGGAGTGGCTCCAGATAAACTGAATTCGTTTCTTTGCACGCGTCTCGTCGTCATCGCCGTCCGCAGGGAAGGAAAGCAGCGTTTCCTTATCACGCATGATGGTCTCGAAGGTCGAGATGTCAGCAGCCGATGACGCTGCATCGGACGTATTCTTAAGATGCCCCTTGCCGTCCTGCGAGAAGTAGCCCGAATGTACCGCAGTAGCATCCGTATCTAATTTCACGCCAGCTTCGGCATAGCGCTTGCGCCACTTGGGCGAATTCACCGCGGCGGTATATTCCTCCTCGAACATCTGCGCATACTCGCCGTTTCGCACCGGATCATACAGGCGGTACTTCTCAACCTTGTCGATAAAGAACAGCGAAAGTACCTTGATGCCGCGCGGAGCAAGCTCGAGCTGACGCTGCAGATGGTCCTCGATGGTGCTCTTAATTTGCGCGCGCTTGATAGCTTCGGCGGCAACATCACCAACGGCCTGACCAAGCTCGATGTGTTCGCCGTTCTGGAACTCGACCCATTCGTCGCCAGCAGCGGCGGAGATGTTGTTCACGATCCAACCGGCCTCATAGTCGGCATTCTCGCCGCTCTTGTTAAACAGGTTGTCCCCCGTCTTGACGTTTACCTTTTTGCGCTTCTGAGAACCATCCTTCTGGCGCACATCAATTGTCAGCTTGGCTGTAATGGGCGAGGCGATCTTTGTAGACTCAAGCCTCACGTACGAGCCGTTCAAATCCTCCTGAGAGAGCACCGAATCGACGGTGATGCCCTTGACCAGTCTGAGCATGGTGCTGGAATCGCCGATGGATCGGTTGGAGCGCCGGTAATACGTGT
>CABSBA010000252.1 GCA_902475825.1 uncultured Collinsella sp.
GGATGTAGTCGCGCACACCGGTGCCGTCGGGTGTGGGGTAGTCGTTGCCAAAGACCTGAACGGCCTCGAGCTTGCCCACGGCAACCTGCGCGACATAGGGCACCAGGTTGTTGGGGATGCCCTTGGGATCCTCGCCGATCAGGCCCGACGGATGGGCGCCGATGGGATTGAAATAACGGAGCAGCACAACGTCCCACTCGGGGTCGGCGGTGTGAACGTCCATAAGGATCTGCTCGATCATCCACTTGGTCCAGCCATAGGGGTTGGTTGCGGGCTTCTTGGGGTCTTCCTCGGTGACAGGCGGGTTGTCCGGGTCGCCGTAGACGGTCGAGGAGCTCGAGAAGATGATGGACTTGCAGCCATGGTTGCGCATGACGTCGATGAGCACCAGGGTGTTTTCGATGTTGTTGTGGTAGTACTCGACGGGCTTGCTTACCGACTCGCCGACGGCCTTAAAGCCGGCGAAGTGGATGACGCGGTCGATCTGATGGGCGTCGAAGATCTTGTTCATGGCCTCGCGGTCGAGCACGTTGGCCTCGTAGAAGGTGAGGTTCTTGGCAGCCTCTTCGCCCACGATGGTCTTGACGCGGTCGACGGCGACGGCGCTGGAGTTGGAGAGGTCGTCGACGATGACGACCTGGTAGCCGCCCTCGAGCAGCTGAACGACGGTGTGCGAGCCGATAAAGCCGGCGCCGCCGGTTACGAGGACGCAGGTGTCTTTGGGGTCGAGTGCTTTGGACATGTAGTCTCCTATCGAATCAGGAACACTTCTTCAGGGGAGTATAGCGCAGGCAGGGACGCCCAAATCGTGCGCTGTAGGAAAAGCAGAGGATTGTGCTTACGTACTCATAGAAGAACTTGCGTACGCATAACCTGATCTTTGACGTTTGCATACGAGCCGCCGACCATACGGTTTGCTGCCGTTCGTGGAAATCGTTGGGATGCGTCGGATGTACGCTAATATGTATGAGTTGAGCGACATATAAATAAACATGTAACGGAGTAGATATGTCACCAAACAGCGATTCCATCCTTTCCCAGGAGCTTTCGCGTCGCACTGCCCTCAAGGCCCTGTTCGGCGCAGCTTCTGCAGCCGTTCTTTTTGGTCTGCCCGCTCGCGCCCGTGCTGCGGAGGCCACCAAGGAAACCACCGACAAGCTCAATGCGGCCCAGGCCAAGCTTGACGAGGTCCAGGCCCAGCTCGATAGCATCGCAAATGAATACGCGGCGCTGGCCAACAAGAACGCCCAGACCCTCAACGATATCGAGGGCGTACAGGGCCAGATTGACAGCACACAGGCGCAGATTGACGAAAAGAAGGCCGAGCTCAAAAAGAAGCGCGACGATCTTTCCGATCGCGTGTCCGCCAGCTATAAGTCGGGCGGCACCAACGTCCTGTCGCTGCTGCTCGCCTCGGGTTCGTTTGAGGAGCTCGTCGCCAATGCGCACTATGTTGAGAAGATCAACAAGAGCGACCGCGACGCCATCGAGGACATTCAGACCATCCAGGAAGAGCTCGATGCGCAAAAGACCGAGCTCGAGTCGCAGAAGGCCGACTTGGAGAAGCTCAAGGACCAGCAGACTGCCCAGATGCAGGACATGCAGGCCAAGCAGCAAGAGGTCCAGACCGTGCTGAACGGTCTTTCCGACGACGTCAAGGAGCTCATGGCTCAGCGTGATTCCGAGATTCTCGCTGCCGCCCAGGCCGAGGAGGCTGCCAGGAAGGCCGCCGCCGCTGCCGCGGCCGCCGCGAACAAGAATAATTCCTACTCGGGTGGTTCGAGCTCGGGCGGTGGATCGTATGCGCCCGGAACTCCGCAGCAGAATGCTGGCTCGGGCAAGCAGCAAGCCGTCGTCAACGCGTGCTACTCCACGCCTTCGCCGGGCCAGAACTGGTGCGCGGCGTGGGTTACCAATGTCTTCCGTAACGCTGGCGTTGGCTACTTTGGCGGTAACGCGTGCGATATGTTTAACGCCTGGTGCTATAGCTCCGACCGCTCGGCGCTGCAGGTGGGCATGATTGTTGCCGACTCATCGCATAGCGGTACCGGCATACCGGGCCTGATCTATGGCCACGTGGGCATCTACGTTGGCGGCGGCATCGTTATGAGTAACGAGGGCGCCATCACGTCGAGGTCGCTTGACTCGTTCATTGGGTTCTACGGCACTGGCTCTGGCGTGCGCTGGGGCTGGCTCGGCGGTATTGCGCTGTCGTAACTGCGGTTTGGTCCGGGACAGTCCGAGAGGCATAAGGTTGCCTGCTCGGGCAGTCCTGCTCGCACGGAGAGCACATTAAGTGCTCTCCGGCTCGTGCGGAACTCGCGATCGAC
>CABSBA010000253.1 GCA_902475825.1 uncultured Collinsella sp.
CGCGATCGACCTCGACCCCTTCTGCATAGACCTGCGCACCATTCGCCGCGACAAAGTCCATTTTGTCGACCACGGGCGCAAAGAACTCGCATAGGCGGTCGTAACGGCGGCCCGAGGACGCAGCAAAGTACACGCCGCGCTCGCGCAGGGCCTCAATCAGCTCATATGTCTCGGGCGGTACCTGGCTATTCTCATCAAGCAACGTGCCGTCCATATCGGATGCAATCAGTTTAAACATAGAAAAGCTCCCTTCGGGCTTGTTGGAATCGAACGTGTATCCAATTCCAACGTACCCAAAGGGAGCTCAGGTAAGACTCCGCGGGCGCAAACGTTACAAGGACCCGGCAAATAGCTCACGCGCGCCAGGGGTCCCACATTCGCAGCGCCAGGCAACACGTCAAAGAGTGTCGCAGGCGACTAGCCGTTTAAGAACGTCCCCGATGACTAGTCGGCGTAGGTGAAGGTCGTGACGTCGAACATGCCCTCGGGGCGGATGCGGAGCGTCGGGATCACCGGCAGGGGCAGGAAGATGATGCCCATGATGGGGTCGAGCGGCGGCTCAATACCCATAGCGCGCGCCTTGACCATAAAGTCGTCGTGCTGCGCGGCGACATCCTCGGCCGTGCCCTCACTCATCAGACCACCAAGCGCCAGCGGAATACGCGCCACGACCTCGCCGTTGCGCACCAGCACGTGGCCGCCCTGGCCCACGGCCTCAACGGCAGCCATCATATCGGCAGCGTTATCACCCACGACGCACACGTTGTGCGAGTCGTGGCCGATTGTGGAAGCAATGGCGCCACCGGTGATGGTAAGGCCACGCACCCAGCCGCGACCGATATGCTTGCCGACCAGGCCCAGGCCAGCGGGGCCATCGCCGTCGGCGCCCTCGGCCTGCAACGACACGCCGCGGCCGTGGCGCTCGATCAGCATAATGCGACGCAGGCCCTCGGCGCTCTCGGGGCGAACCATACCCGTGATGGCCTTACCCGGCACCACGTCGATCACGGCCTCGCCCGGCTTAAAGGCATAGTCGAATACGTCGAGCGAAAGCTTCGGCAGCTTAACGGAGGCGCGCAGCTCATCGGCAAGGGCTGCGACCTCGGCCATCTCGGGTGCGATCTCGCCCACAAAGGTGCCGTCCTGCGCCACCAGAGCACCGGCGGCATATACGCGATGCGGAGCCGTGGCAAACGTCAGGTCATTGAGCACCAGCAGGTCGGCACGCTTGCCCGGGGCGATGGCGCCGCGGAGCTCGTGCGGGTCGCGGCAGCCGTGGTCCAGGCCAAATGCCTCAGCCGTGGAAAGGGACGCCATGGAGATGGCGACCACGGGGTCGATACCGGCCTCAATCGCCACGCGGCAGGCATTGTCGATCATGCCGGTCGCAAGCGCATCGGAAGGGGCGCGGTCGTCGGTCGCAAAGCAGCAACGGCGGGCACGCGCGGGATTCTCCAGCAGCATCGGCGACAGGTTGGCCAGGTCATGGCTGCACGTACCTTCGCGCAGCATCACGTACATGCCGCGAGACAGCTTGTCGAGTGCCTCCTCGGGAATCGTCGACTCATGGTCAGCGATAATGCCAGCCGCAGCATAGGCGTTGAGATCCCTGCCGGCAACGAGCGGGGCGTGACCGTCCACCTGTTTGGACGGCGTCTGGTTGGCAGCGTCAATGCGAGCGCAGGTCTCGGGATCGGCCATAAAGACGCCCGGCAGGTTCATCATCTCGCCCAGGCCAAAGACATCGCCCGGATGCTCGGCAAAAAACGCCTGCATATCAGCAGCGGTGATGACGGCACCGGCCTGCTCGTCGGGCAGCGCGGGCACGCACGAGGGCATCATGTACTTGATGGAAATAGGAGCGCGACGACCGTCCTCGATCATAAAGCGCAGGCCGTCCAGGCCGGAAACATTAGCGATCTCGTGGCTGTCGGCAATAGCGGTGGTGGTACCGCGCGTCGCCGCCATGCGCGCATACTCGGCAGGGCGGATGTTCGAAGACTCGATATGCAAGTGTCCGTCAATAAAACCGGGGGCAAGATAGCGGCCCTGGCAATCGATGACCTCGGCAGCCTCATACGTACCGGCGGCATCGTCGCGACCGTCGTAGAGCACACCGACGATCACGCCATCCTTGACGGCAACGCTACCGGGCGCCACGCGCTGGCCGTACACATCGACAATCTGTGCGTTGGCAAACAGCGTGTCAACGGGCACACGACCCTCGGCGGCCTCGATCACAGATCTCATGACCTCAACGGACATACATACTCCCGATATCGAGGTTCAGCGCATCATGCGCGAAGCCCATCGCCGTGCGGTCGAGAT
>CABSBA010000254.1 GCA_902475825.1 uncultured Collinsella sp.
CTGAAAACACCTATCTGTGAGATTCCGGGCGATGCCATGCAGGAAATTCTCTATGCTCGGGCACCTGGAAAACCCGTTCTAAATGGACTTAATGGTGAGCCTATTTTGCCACTTTCGGCTTAAAGGTTCGCAGGCGCAGCGCGTTGCTTACGACGCACACGCTCGACAGGCTCATGGCCGCGGCGCCAAACATCGGCGAGAGTTGCCAGCCGGTGAGGGGGAAGAACACGCCCGCCGCCAGCGGAATGCCGATGCCGTTGTAGAACAGCGCCCAGAACAGGTCCTGCTTGATGTTGCGAATCGTGGCGCGCGAAAGCTCGATGGCGCGGGCGACGTCCATGAGGTCGCTGCGCATGAGCACCACATCTGCTCCTTCCTTGGCGATGTCGGCGCCGGTGCCGATAGCAAGGCCCACGTCGGCGCGCGCCAGGGCGGGGGAGTCGTTGATGCCGTCGCCCACCATGGCGACCTTGCTGCCCGCATCCTGCAGCTCGCGGACGTGGCGCTCCTTGTCGGCGGGGAGGACGTCGGCGATGATCTGTTCGCTGCTCAGCCCCACGCGGCGGGCGATAGCCTCGGCCGTCACGCGGTTGTCGCCGGTGAGCATGCGCACGTCGACGCCGAGCTTGCGGAGCGCGGCGATGGCCTCGGCGCTTGTCTCTTTGACCTCGTCAGCCACGGCGATGGTACCGACGAGCTCGCCGTTCTTGGCAAAGAACAGCGGCGTCTTGCCCTCGGCGGCGAACTGTTCGGCAAGGCCGGCGGGCACCTTCGCGCCCAGCTCGTCCATCAGGCGCACGTTGCCGGCGGCAATGGCGTTTTGCCCCTCGCGCGCCGTCACGCCACGACCGGGCACGGCGGCAAAGTCCTCGACCATGCGCGCGACAATTCCGCGCGACTCGCACTCGGACATAATCGCCTCGGCCAGCGGGTGCTCGCTTGAGCGCTCCAACGCGGCGGCTAGCTTCAGCAGCGCCTTTTCGCTCATGGCAGGCGAGCCGTCAGCGCGCGTCGCTACTACGATATCGGTCACGGCAGGCTTGCCGCGGGTGACCGTGCCCGTCTTATCGAGCACCACGGTGCCCACGCTGCGCAGGTTCTCCAGCGCCTCGGCGCTCTTAAACAGAATGCCCATCTCGGCGCCCTTGCCGGTGCCTACCATAATGGCGACGGGCGTGGCCAGGCCGAGCGCGCACGGACAACTGATCACCAGCACGGCCACGGCAGAAGTGAGCGCCTCGTTCACGCTGCCGGTCAGTGCCATCCACACCACAAAGGTCACGGCCGAGATCGCGAACACCACGGGCACGAACACGCCGGCGACCTTGTCGGCCATGCGGGCGATGGGCGCCTTGGTGGCGTTGGCGTCCTCGACGAGCTGGATAATCTTGGCGAGCGATGTCTCGGCGCCCACACGTGTGGCACGGAAGGTAAATGATCCGGTGCGGTTGACGGTGGCGGCGTTAACGGTGTCGCCGACGGGCTTTTCCACGGGGATGGACTCGCCGGTGAGCGCACTCTCGTCCACGGCCGAGCTGCCCTCGAGCACCACGCCATCGACGGGGATGGACTCGCCGGGGCGCACGCGCAGGACCTGGCCGGGAAGGATGCTGTCGACGTCGACGGTGGTCTCGCTGCCGTCCTCTGCCACGACGGTCGCAGTTTTGGGCGCCAGGTCGATGAGCGCCTCGATGGCGCCGCCGGTTTTGGACTTGCTGCGTGTCTCGAGGTATTTGCCCACGGTGACGAGCGACAGGATCGTGCCCGCGCTCTCAAAATACAGATTGTCCATGCTCGTCATCATTGCCTCGTGCACCTGACCCGCGGCTAACTGGTCGGCCATGATGAACATGGCGTAGAGCGACCAGGCGACGGAAGCGGTGGCGCCCACGGCGATGAGGGCGTCCATGGTGGGTGCGCCGTGCGCGAGCGATTTAAACCCATTGATAAAGTACGCGTCGTTGACATAGACGATGGGGATGAGCAGGACGAGCTCGGTGAGGGCGAGCGTCATGCTGTGGGTGTGGTCGGTGAAAATGCCGGGCAGCGGCCAACCAAGCATGTGCCCCATGCCTATGTAGAACAGTGGGACAAGGAATACGATCGAGACGATGAGGCGGGTGCGCATGGCGGAGGCGGCGGCCTCCAGCTTTTTGGTGGGCGACTCCATATGGGCGGCGCCGGAGCTGGCTTGCGCGTTGCCACTTGAGTTGGCGGCATCGGTGCCCGTGCCGACAGGCGAGGCCGAATAACCCGCGCGATCGACGGCGATGCAGATGTCATCGGGGCTGACCTGCGCGGGGTCGTAGTCGACCAGCATGGA
>CABSBA010000255.1 GCA_902475825.1 uncultured Collinsella sp.
TAAAGAGTCGATACCATTCGCGTCCAAAGCTGCCAAGGACCGAGAACGTCTTTTTCTCGACAAGCTTGTCGCCCTTGTATTTGTAGTCCAGCGTGAGGTCCACCAGATAGGCGGCTCCCGTTTCAAAGGCGTTCTCGTTGCCCTGATGACCGATGACCTCGGTCTCCGGATAGTGCTTACCAATAAACTCGGCGGCATCGCCTTCGTAATCGGCAACGATGCGCGCACTCTGCACCTTGCCACGTTTGTACGTGTAGTGCAGGATGCGCAGCAGTCGCTCCTGCCAAAACGCATAGGAAAACAGGTGGTCGACAAAGTGCGGGTTCTCAAGACGATTGGCCCGATCCATCCAAACAGTTTGGAACAGTTGGTAGTCGGCCTGCGGCTCGTCCGTGACCTCGCGGAACCACTGTACGGCGACGTCGGCGGGGATATAGAACGATAGTCGCTCCTGCGGAGTACCGCTCTTGGTCGTTTTGGCGCGCAGGGGAATCTCGACCTCGTAGCCAGAACCGTCGTCCGTTCCGCAGTTTAAAACGGGCGGCAGCATAAACTGGCAGGGGCCCTCGTCGCATACGCGCATCGGCTGGGGGCTAACAGGTTGCCCTTCAAACTCCATCTCGATGTCTGTGTCGTCTTCTTCGTCCTCGTCATCATCTTTGATGCCAAGGTCGTAGCCGGTGTAGTAGTCATCCAGGTGTCGCTCGTTTACATTTCGCCCGTTTACGACGTCAAAGACGGTAACACCCGTCATGCGGTCGCAATACTTTGCGACTTCAAAGAGGTTGCAGCTCTCCTCGGGCGTAAAGTTATCCATGCGGTGCAGGAACTCGGTAGAGCATTCATCGGGATCATAGCCGTCCATTTCGCTGTCACCGAGCCAAAAGTTGGGATCACGATTGCTTTTGAAGTACCACCAGTACCAGACGGGGCCGAATACCGCATTTACGCCAAAAAAGACTTTCTGGATGATGTTGCCGTTGCCGTCGAACTTGTAAGCGAGCGGCAAGTTAACAACCGGAACGTTTGATGTGTCACGCGCCATGGTGTGCTCCCTGCGATGATTTGTGTTGCGCGCGAAGGCCAGATTCGATGCGTCTGACCTGCGCGCGCCTGTTACTTCGCATACTAGGCCGCCTGCGTTGCATTCTGTTGCGCAACATCGCGGACGGTGCGGTTCGACGTCCAGGGGCGATGCCGCGCAACAGATACATGGCTTGGTCGTGCCAATCGCTCTCTAGTAGCGCGCCGAGCGCTGGGCGTTGCCCGGGTTGTAGCCCGCCCAGGCGGCGATGACGTCCGACTCAACGACGCTCGTTGCAATGTTGATAAAGCTGCCGGCACGGGGCAGGTCGGTATGGAAGTCTTCGAGCAGGTTGGGCTGGAACCTAAAGTCCTCAAAGTTGACGGTGTTGGGGTTGTAGAGCTGACAGGTACCATCCTCGGTAGAGATCGGGCCAACCATGTAAACGGCCTTGTGCTCTACGACCTCGGTATCGTCGACGTCAATCACCTCTCCACGATCGTGCGCGGCAGCGGCGTGCTCCATGAGCTCGAGGAATCGGTCGGCTTCGGCGCTGCAGAGTACGCAGCGCGAGAAGAGCACCGTAAGGGCATAACCCGTTTTACGGCCCAGTTTCTCTCGCAGCTCGCTAAATCGTTGCGACTGCTCCGGGGTCATGCGCGTTTTGGACGGTGCGGTCTGCTTGAGTCCGCACGCCTTAAGGAACATCGCGTTGGCCTTGCGCAGGGCGCTCATAGCGGCAGAGTTGCTCTTTGTCGCGGAGACGTCGATGCGTCCTCCCTCGGGAATCTGCTTATAGCGAGAGAAGCCCTTCTCGCCCTCGACGGGCATCCAGTACGTAATGACGTCATTTTCCACTACGCTAAAGCGGCACGTAAAGGGCACGCCGATTGCCGGCGTCTCGCCGTAGAACTTTACGCGTACGGCTTGGTCGGTGTCCGCCATCCACATCATAAAGCGATGACTATTGTCGCCGTCATGGCTCCGGAGCTTTGCAATAAGGTAGCAAACCGAGTCGCAGCGGATCTCGAGTGCGGCACCTCTTCCGGTGGCGATGGCGCTTATGCCTTGAGCCTTGAGCTCGATGTCGCGGTGCAGCGCGTTGAGCTCTTCGGATGTCAACAGGTCTTGGTCGAGAAGCCCCGCGACAAGCGCGCCGACTTCTATGCCGGTAGTGAGGGCGGCGTCGATAACCTTGCGGTGCGCCTGGTGGCTTGCATAAGCCGGCATAGGTTTGCGGCCTGTGGCAAATCCAAATGGGTCGCGGATCTGGTCGCCGCCGCGATAGAGCGGCT
>CABSBA010000256.1 GCA_902475825.1 uncultured Collinsella sp.
GCACCGATGACGTGCCGCTCGGCGACCGCAAGAACATGTGCTACATGGGCTCCACCGTGGTGTACGGCCGCGGCCGCGCCGTCGTGGTCGGTACCGGCATGGATACCGAGATGGGCAAGATCGCCGGCGCCCTGGCCGAGGCCAAAGAAGAGCTTACGCCGCTGCAGGTGAAGCTCGCCGAGCTCAGCCGCATCCTTACTATCATGGTGATCGTCATCTGCATCGTGATCTTTGGCGTC
Source organism: uncultured Collinsella sp. (assembly GCA_902475825.1). Lineage (GTDB taxonomy): Bacteria > Actinomycetota > Coriobacteriia > Coriobacteriales > Coriobacteriaceae > Collinsella. Next base: position 240 of record CABSBA010000256.1, read on the forward strand.
GATATCCTCCGCCACGGCGTGGGCAACGTCCTTACCGACCCGACTGCCTTGCTCGATACCTTTATGGTCGCCGTCTCGCTCGCCGTCGCTGCCATCCCCGAGGGCCTGGTCGCCGTCGTGACCATCGTGCTGTCGCTCGGCGTGACCAAGATGGCCAAGCGCCAGGCGATTATCCGCAAGCTCTCTGCCGTCGAGACCCTCGGCTGCACACAGACTATCTGCTCCGACAAGACCGGCACCCTTACCCAAAACAAGATGACCGTCGTCAAGCACGAGCTCGCCGCGCCTAAGGAGAAGTTCCTGGCCGGTATGGCCCTTTGCTCCGATGCCCAGTGGGACGAGGAGCTGGGCGAGGCCGTGGGCGAGCCGACTGAGTGTGCGCTCGTCAACGATGCCGGCAAGGCTGGTCTCACCGGCCTGACTGCCGAGCACCCGCGCGTGGGCGAGGCCCCGTTCGACTCGGGCCGCAAGATGATGTCCGTGGTCGTCGAGACTCTGGACGGCGAGTACGAGCAGTACACCAAGGGCGCGCCCGACGTGGTGATCGGCCTGTGCACCCACATCTACGAGGGCGATAAGGTCGTCCCCCTGACCGAGGAGCGTCGTGCCGAGCTCGTGGCCGCCAACAAGGCCATGGCCGACGAGGCCCTGCGCGTGCTGGCGCTGGCAAGCCGCACCTACACCGAGGTTCCGGCAGACTGCAGCCCCGCTGCGCTCGAGCACGACCTGGTCTTCTGCGGCCTGTCCGGCATGATTGACCCTGTCCGCCCCGAGGTCGCCGACGCCATCCGCGAGGCCCATGATGCCGGTATTCGCACCGTCATGATCACGGGCGACCATATCGACACCGCCGTGGCCATTGCCAAGCAGCTGGGAATCGTCACCGATCGCAGCCATGCCATCACCGGTGCCGACCTCGATCGCATGAGCGACGAGGAGCTCGACGCGCACATCGAGGACTACGGCGTGTACGCTCGCGTCCAGCCCGAGCACAAGACCCGCATCGTCGAGGCCTGGAAGTCGCGCGACCAGATCGTGGCCATGACGGGCGACGGCGTCAACGATGCCCCGTCCATCAAGCGCGCCGACATCGGCGTGGGCATGGGCATCACCGGCACCGACGTCACCAAGAACGTCGCCGACATGGTGCTCGCCGACGACAACTTCGCCACCATCATCGGTGCCTGCGAAGAGGGCCGTCGCATCTACGACAACATCCGCAAGGTCATCCAGTTCCTGCTTTCGGCCAACCTTGCCGAGGTGTTCTCGGTGTTTATTGCCACGCTCATCGGCTTTACCATCTTCCAGCCGGTGCAGCTGCTGTGGGTGAACCTGGTTACCGACTGTTTCCCCGCGCTCGCGCTGGGCATGGAGGATGCCGAGGGCGACATCATGAAGCGCAAGCCGCGCAACGCCAAGGACGGTGTCTTTGCCGGCAATATGGGCCTGGACTGCGTGGTCCAGGGCCTGATCATCACCGTGCTGGTGCTGGCGAGCTTCTTTGTGGGCGTGTACTTTGACATGGGCTACATCCACATCGCCGATATGATCGCCGGCAATGCCGACGAGGAAGGCGTGATGATGGCCTTCATCACGCTCAACATGGTCGAGATCTTCCACTGCTTCAATATGCGCAGCCGTCGTGCGTCGCTGTTTAGCATGAAGAAGCAGAACAAGTGGCTGTGGGCTTCGGCTGCGCTGGCGCTGGTACTGACGGTTATCGTGACCGTGCAGCCGACGCTTGCCGAGATGTTCTTTGGTCCCGTGACGCTTGAACTCAAGGGCGTTATCGCCGCGCTGGGCCTTGCCTTCCTGATCATCCCGCTGATGGAGATCTACAAGGCGATCATGCGCGCGGTCGAGAAGGAGTAACGCTCTCGTCCGGGCCCGCCCCACGCCCTTTCTCCCTCACTGGTCCTCGCGCTTCGCGCTGCGGGATCGTTCGGGAGAAAGGGCTTCCGGGGCGGGCCCTGCGCTATCCTTGCTGGCTTTTCTCCCGTGCGGATGAAAAGGGCTGAAGGAAAGTACGGCCAGGATGCAGCCGGTGACGATGCCGTCGAT
>CABSBA010000257.1 GCA_902475825.1 uncultured Collinsella sp.
CGAGCTGGGCTTTAAGCATCTGGTGTATACCGACATCGCGCGCGATGGCATGCAGGCGGGCATCGATGTGGCGGCGTATCGCCATGTGGCGCAGGTCGCGGGCTTTCCCGTCGTGGCTTCGGGCGGCATCTCGACGCTCGACGACATCCGCGCGTTGGCCGCAGTGGGCGAGGCCGCGATTGAAGGCGCCATTACCGGTCGCGCGCTCTACGAGGGCAACTTTACGTTGGCCCAGGCGCTCGCCGCCGCCCGAGGGGAGGAATAGCCCATGCTTACCAAACGCGTGATTCCCTGTCTGGACGTCAAGGACGGCCGCGTGGTCAAGGGCGTCAACTTTGTGAGCTTGCGCGACGCGGGCGATCCGGTGGAGCTGGCGCGCGCCTACGACCGCGAGGGTGCGGACGAGGTCGTCTTCCTGGACATTACCGCCACGAGCGACAATCGCGCAACGACCATCGAGATGGCGGCGCATGCGGCCGAGGAGCTGGCCATTCCCTATACCGTGGGCGGCGGCTTTCGCGACCTGGCGGGCATGCGCACCATGGTTGCCGCCGGTGCCGACAAGGTGTCGCTCAACTCGGCGGCCGTGCGCGACCCGTCGTTGATCAGCCAGGCTGCCGCGGCGTTTGGCAGCCAGGCCGTGGTCGTGGCGATCGATGCCAAGCGCGTCGGTTTGCCCGGAGCATCCGGTGCCGATAAGTGGGAGGTCTTCACGGCGGGCGGTCGCAATGCCACGGGTATCGATGCGGTGGCGTGGGCCGAGGAGGCGGCTCGCCGCGGTGCCGGCGAGATCTTGCTGACCAGCATGGATCGCGACGGCACCAAGGCCGGCTTTGACCTGGCACTCACCCGTGCCGTGGCGCGCGCGGTGCCGATCCCGGTGATTGCGAGCGGCGGCGTGGGCACACTCGAGCATTTTGCCGAGGGCGTGATCGAGGGCGAAGCCGATGCCGTGTTGGCGGCGAGCGTCTTTCACTTTGGAACCTTCAGCATTCGCGAAGTCAAAGAGTATATGGCATCGCAGGGAATTCCCGTGAGATTGGATTTTTAAATGGAGCAAGTGACAACTGCGTCCGAGCTTAAATACGACGCCAAAGGATTGATTCCTTGTGTGGTTCAGCAGTATGACACCGGCGAGGTGCTTATGGTTGCTTGGATGAACGAGGAGTCGGTGGGGCTGACGCTCAAGACCGGGGCCACGTGGTTTTGGAGCCGCAGCCGCCAGGAGCTCTGGAACAAGGGCGCGACGAGCGGCAACATGCAGGAGGTCAAGGAGCTCTGGGCCGACTGCGATAGCGATACGTTGCTGGTCAAGGTCGATTCTCCGGGTCCGGCCTGCCATACCGGCAACCGTACCTGCTTCTTTAAGAAACTCGCGTAGGGCGGGCGCTCGGCTAAGCGCTTGGCCAACCAGAAAGGATTGAACCATGGGTGTGCGCACCGCAAATGTTCAGGATGGAAATATCGGCGATACGCTGACGGGGCTGGCCGAGGTGATTCACGACCGTCGCGACGCGTCGCCGCAGGAAAGCTATACCGCTCGCCTGTTGACCGATGTTGAGGATGAGCTGCTCAAGAAGCTTGCCGAGGAGGCGAGCGAGGTGATCATGGCCTGCAAGGATAACGACCACGATCACATTCGCTACGAGGCCGGCGACCTGGTCTACCACCTGCTCGTGACGCTCGAGCGCTACGGCATCACCCTCGACGAGCTGGCCGGCGAACTCAACGCCCGCCGCCACTAGTCGTTTGGGACAGTCTTTGTTGGTGTAACGGGGTCATGGAAGTTGCGGTGAAATAGGGACTGTTTAAGCGCTTCATCAGGCAAAACAATCCCTATTCCACCGCAACTTATGAAGGGATGGTTAGGCGAGGGGCGTGGACTCCCATTCTCCGGTGAGGTGGGGGATGCCGAAGGTTCGGTAGCCGCAGTCGTAGGCGTGTGCCTGGGCCTCACGGATGTTCCAGCAGATGTCGCAGGCGCGGTGTGCGTCCGAGCCAAAAGTTATCGGCACCTCGGCGTGGGCAAAGCAATGCAGCAATCCGGTCGTGGGATAGTAGTCGTCGAGGCCCTTGCGCGGTGCGGCGGTCGAGACCTCAATGCGGCGGCCCGTATCGTGGGCGCATTCGGCCATCTGCTGCCAAAACGGTGCGGGGTCAAAGTCGGGCGTAAAGCCTTCCTTCGAAAAGCGCATGACCAGGTCAGGGTGAGCCATCACATCAAAGCTGAGCGAGCTTTCGCAGGCGCGGCACCAGTCGTCGACATAGCGCTCCCACACGCCGCGCACACCTA
>CABSBA010000258.1 GCA_902475825.1 uncultured Collinsella sp.
TGAACCCGCATATCGATACCGCTCAGCCATTCGCCTCGCCCCCGTCGCACGTATCTTCATCCGGTCTGTTACTTTTAATCTAACAATTCTTTGAGGAACGTAGGTGCTTCTAAATGTACTGTCGACTTCTTCTCAAACTAATCCTAAGAGACAAGGCCGTATGGATTTGTACGCTCGTTCTCGCTGCAGCCTTTTCCGTCCCCATTGCGTTCAATTCACCCATCTACGGGCCCTTCTTTATGAAACAGGGCATGCAGAGTTTTGTCGACGCATTCAATACGCGCGCGCCCCAGGCCAGCGGCACAGACCTATCTCCAGAGCAGCAAAATGACGCGGAGCTTGCAAGATACGCGAACGCCGCCCTTGCCGCTCAAACCGACGCCGCCTTTCTCGATTCTGCCGAGAGCTACTACGCGCTCATGGGCGAAGGCTTCCAATCCGGGTCCATCGTGGGAGACCAAGAGACCAATGACGCAGCGCTCGCATATTGCCGCGCCCTGAGCAGCTCCGGCATCACGGATATCCCGGCCTCCGCAAACGACCTGCCATTCCTTTCCTTCCTGCCTTACGCCATTGCCACGGCGCCGTCTTTCCTTCCCTTCATCCCCTTCCTTCTCTCGTCGATACTCGTGCTCGGCGCCACAAGGCCCGGGACCCTGGCGGCAAAGGCGCCCGTGCCCAAATTCCGGCGCCTTATTCAGATCGTGTTTTCGATAATCGCCGCGGGGACCGCGATGCTCCTCGCCGGCCTCGCACCCGGGGGCATTTACGCCTTGGTCCTAAACGGCTTCGGGCAAATTGGGTACCCGATCGCCTTCTTCCATGACGGCGCGCTTACCACCACGACCGCGGGAAACGTCTTCACAGCCCTGCTTCTCGCGCTGCTTGCGGGCGGAACCTTGATATCCGTTTGCTCCGCCGTCCTATCGACCGCAACGAGGCGCGTCCTCGCGGGCCCCCTTACCTCCGCGCTGCTTGTCGCGGCCCCGGCATTCCCGTTACTGTCCGATTCGGCACTGGAGCATAACGCCGCGCTCAATCTCCTGCCGCTGGCCGTATTCTCGCCTATCGAGGCAACGGGTTACGTAGGATGCTTCCCGACAGAATTCATTGGCTCCGGTTCAGGCAGCGCATCGATGCTTGCCGTGGCCCTGGCATACGTCGCGGTCTTTTTTACGGTCGGCGCCGTTGCGACACGTTCCCCCAAACAGCCTGGACCCGCGAAAAAGCACCATGGGCTCGAGCTTCTAGACGCGAGCGTGGGATACGGAAGCACGACGATACTTTCAATCGGGTCGCTTTTCCTGAGCCCGGGAACGGCGGCGGGCCTCGTTGCTCCCAACGGCTCGGGGAAAACCACCCTTCTTGAAGCGCTGTCGGGCCAATTTCCCACCCGCATCCGCTCGGGAAGCCTGGCGGCAGACGGAATCTGCCAACGTCGATCAGCCGAATTTGCAGAACTCGTCTACCTGAGCTCTTCGGGCAGCGCGGATCTCTATCCCACGCTATCGGCCATCGAGCACCTTGCTTTCGTTAGGGAGGCGTGGAAATCGGCCGCCGACATCGACTCGCTCTGCGACTCCCTCGGAATCTCCCCATATCTCGACAAGCCGACCCGTAAACTCTCGACAGGAATGAAGCAGCAGGTAAAGCTTGCCATGGCGATAGCGACCGATTGCCCGTACCTCATCCTCGATGAACCGCTGAACGGCCTCGATCCGGGAAAGCGGAAAACCTCCTGCGACGCGATGCGCAGCGAGGTGGCGCGGGGACGAAGCGTGCTCATTTCAAGCCATCTGCTCGACGACCTGGCAGACCTCACCAACTCGTTCTACTTCATCGAGGCCGGCACGCTCGTGGAAAAGACCAAGTCGTCCTCGCAGACGCTCAAGCAGGAATACCTCGATACATACGAGCGAGGTGAATGACATGATAGGCAAGAGCTATGCAAAGATAGCGATTGTTGGCTTTGTACTTTGTCTTGCAATGGTGCTATGTGCATCATTTGCGAGGTATAGGTCCGAGCAGTCGTTCATCGATGGCGCTGAAAATGGGTTTGGCATAGACGGGATGTATGTCAACGATGGCGCGACCAGGCCGTCTATGGCGATTCTTGCAGGCGAAGACATGGAATGGCAAATCTGTAATGACGATGGCTCTTGTCTGAGTGGTCGTTTGGCCGCAACGAGCGACCCGAATTCGTTCGATCTTCTCGACGATGATGGATCGGATTGCGGTTCAGTTCACATGTCGTATGCATCACGAGATGGG
>CABSBA010000259.1 GCA_902475825.1 uncultured Collinsella sp.
CAATCTAGCCCCGTAATCCGCCCCACTTTTGATAGCAGCAAGTATGAAACAGGGCTGTTTTCCCACTCTTTACCGCTATTGCGTCGCCAACCACCATCCCAATATGAGTTGCGGTGAAATAGGGACTGTTTGGCGGGTAGAGCCGCTATTCAATCCCTATTTCACCGCAACTTAGTTGTTACTTGTGGACCAGGCGGACGCAGAAGTGACCGTCGTAGGAGTCGGCGTTTACGGGGACGCTTTGGAAAAGTCCACGGTCGTTTTGGCGTACGGAGACGAGCTTCTTGGCCTGGGCGAACTCGGGTAACTGCAGAATTTGGGCTTCGGAGAGCGGCGCCACGCTAAAGCCGGCACCCTCGGGAGAAGCAAGGAACGCGTCCACCACCTGTGTGTTTTCCTCGTCGAAGACCGAGCACGTCGCATAGATAAGCTCACCGCCGGCAGCCACGCGCGATGCGGCTTCCTTGAGCATCGTCAGCTGCAGTTTGGGCAGCTCAACCGTCACGTCCTTTTCGGTCAGTCGCCAAGGGATCTCGGGATGACGGCGCATGGTGCCGGTGCCCGAGCACGGTGCATCGATAAAAACCGTGTCGAACTTAACCGGCTCGCCAAGCATGGCATCAAACGATGTGAGCACCTCATCAAGCTCGCAGGCATCACCCGAAACCGTACGAACGCCCTGAATACCGGCCTTATGCAGGCGAGCGAGATTCAGATCGCACTTGCGATCATGCAGATCGAGCGCCGTATGCTGACGCTCATAGCCCGCACGCTTTGCCTGACACATCATCACATAGGTCTTGGTGCCACGACCGGCGCCAATCTCTAGGCAGCGCCCGGGACGAGTAGCCGCGGTAGCGATGAGCTGGGCATTAAGATCCGAGGCCACGGCAGCCGCGAGCTCAAACACACCCGACGCAACCGTGACCTGTGCGTCGACCGGCGCATGGCAACCCGGAAACACCGGCGCAACAAGCTGCGAAATGTACGGATCAGGTTTGGTTGCAAAGGCATTCTCGTGCAGAGCGAGCGGCGCAGGTGCCAAGTTACCGGCAAAGTTAAGCGCACCCTCGGGCGTATCGAACGACGCCATAATGCGGGCACACAGCCAGCGCGGCATGCCCATCAGGCGAGACAGGCGAACCAAGCGGCGCTCGGACTCATCGGAATCCGCGGCAGTGGCAAAGTCCTCAACGTTGTCCGCGACCTTATGCAGCACGGCGTTCGCCAGACCGGCGGCCGACTTAGCACCGCTACGAACCAGCTCAACACCCTGACTCACGGCAACGCGACCTGGGGTATGTAGGTAGAGCATCTCGAAGGCCGAGATACGAAGTGCCATGCGAACACGCGGCGCGACCTTTTTGGGCTTATCCAAAAACTGATCGAGCAACTCATCCAAAATGCCCTGCGTGGCGGCAACACCGAGCGCCAAACGAGCGGCAAAAGCGGAATCGCGCTGGTCAATGGCCTTGGCCGTAGCACGGGCAGAGAGCACGTCGCGCGCATACATGCCGCGACGGTCGGCCTCCATCAGCACATCGAGCGCGAGCTTACGCGCGGGGGAAAGCTTACTCATGACAAAACACCCCACGTCAGATCGGCACCCTGCAGGCCGGCAGCCCAGGCAGAAGCTGCCATGGCACGCTTGCCGTCGGGCTTAACCTCGAGTAGCTCAACCGCACCATCGGAAAGCCCCAGGTAGACACGCTTGCTCTTGACGGCAACAGCGCCCTCGCCAAGCGACACATCGACCAGCGCGGCATCGAGCACACGCACGGTCTTGCCGGCAATAACGCAACGGGCAGGCGCGGTATCGGACGAAGCAAACACATGACGTACGCAATCGAGCGCCGCCATCTCCGGATCCAGACGCATCTCCTGCTTGGAAATCTTGGCAGCATGCGTGACGAGCGACTCATCCTGCTCAGTCCACACGGCGGTGCCATCGGCAAGAGAAGGAAGCGTATCGGCAAGCAGTTTGCCGCCAAGCTCACCAAGCTCCATGGTCAGCGCCTCAGCATGCTTACCGGCAACCGACGTGGAAGCCTGAGCACAATAAGCACCAGTATCCACGCCATGCCCAATGCGCATAATGGAAACGCCAGCAACCTCATCACCAGCAAGAATGGCACGCTGAATAGGAGCGGCGCCACGCCAACGAGGCAGCAAGGATGCATGAACATTCACAATGCCGAGCGGCGCCATTTGCAGCACGTCATCAGGCAAAATGCAGCCATAAGCAGCCACACAGAAAATATCAGCATCC
>CABSBA010000260.1 GCA_902475825.1 uncultured Collinsella sp.
ATCGGGCTCGTCACCGCCCGAGAAGCCGCCGGGGATCATGACGATCTGGCTTGCACGGATGCGGCGGGCAAGCTCGTGGGTGCTCTCGGCGACGGCCTCGGGTGTGAGGTTGTTGATCACGAAGGTGTCGGCCTCGGCACCGGCGGCGCGGAAAGCGCGGGCGCTATCGTACTCGCAGTTGTTACCGGGGAACACGGGGATAATCACGCGCGGACGGGCGATCTTGGCACCGCTGTACACATGGATGTCCTTGGCACGGAAGTCGATGGTCTCGACCTCGGGGGTCTCGCCGGCGCTGCGGTAGGCAAAGACGCCCTCGATGCCGCTTTCCCAGGCCTCCTGGAGCTCGGCGAGCTCAATGACCTCGGAGCCGGTGTCGATGACATAGCCCTCGACAGTGGTGCCCAGGGGCTCGACGACAACGCCGTCGGCGACCTCGGGCAGCTCGGCATCCTCGGCGAGCTCGACGATAAAGCTGCCATAGAGCGGGGTGAAGAGGCTCTCCACGTCCACATCTTCGGCAAGCTCGATACCGATTTGGTTGCCGACGCACATCTTAAAGAGGCTCTCGGCGCCGCAGCCGTAGCCGGGCGTGGAGACGGCCAGGGCGTCGCCGGTGGCGGTGAGCGCCTCGACGGCGTCAAATGCGGCGAGCAGCTGCTGGGCATCGGGACGGTAGTCCTCGCCATAGGTGGCGGGGGCGATACGGACGACGCGATGCGTGAGACCCTTGAACTCGGGGGAGACGGCGCGGGCCGCCTTGCCCACGGCGACAGCGAAGCTGATCAGGGTCGGCGGAACGTTAAGCTCGCCGGCCTCGTCCTCAAACGAGCCGCTCATGGAATCCTTGCCGCCGATGGCGCCGGCACTCAGGTCGACCTGGGCCATGAGGGCGCCCAGGACGGCCGCCATGGGCTTGCCCCAACGCTCGGCCTCGGTGCGCAGGCGCTCAAAGTATTCCTGGAAGGAGAGGTAGGCGCGCTTGTGCTCAAAGCCGGCGGCAACGAGCTTGGCAATGGACTCGACCACGGACAGGTAGGCGCCCGCAAACTGATCGGCCTCCATCAGATAGGGGTTGAAGCCCCATGCCATGGCGCTCGCCGTGGTGGTCTCGCCGTCCACGGGGAACTTGGCGACCATGGCAGAGCTCGGGGTGAGCTGCGTCTTGCCGCCAAAGGGCATGAGCACGGTCGCGGCACCGATGGTGGAGTCAAAGCGCTCGGAAAGGCCCTTGTTGGAGGCGACGTTGAGGTCGGTGACAAGCGAGGTCATGCGCTCGGCAAGCGTGGTGCCGGCCCAGCTGGGCTGCCACACGCTGCGGGCGCAGACGTGGGCGACCTGGTGCTTGGGCGCACCGTTGGAGTTGAGGAACTCGCGGGACAGATCGACGATGGCAACGCCGTTCCAGGCCATGCGCATGCGCGGCTCGGCGGTAACCTCGGCGATGACGGTTGCCTCCAGGTTCTCCTCGGCGGCGTAGCCCATGAACTCCTCGACGTCACCGTCGGCGACGGCGCAGGCCATGCGCTCCTGGGATTCGGAGATGGCCAGCTCGGTGCCGTCCAGGCCGTCGTACTTCTTGGTCACGGTGTCCAGGTCGACATACAGGCCGTCGGCAAGCTCGCCCACGGCGACCGAGACGCCGCCGGCGCCAAAGTCGTTGCAGCGCTTGATCAGACGGCAGGCATCGCCGCGGCGGAACAGACGCTGCAGCTTGCGCTCGACCGGGGCGTTGCCCTTCTGGACCTCGGCACCCGAGGTCTCGATGGACTCGGTGTTCTGGGTCTTGGAGGAGCCGGTGGCGCCACCGATGCCGTCACGGCCGGTGCGGCCGCCCAGCAGGATGATCTTGTCGGTGGGGGCGGGGCACTCGCGACGAACGTGGTTTGCCGGGGTAGCGCCCACGACGGCGCCGACCTCCATGCGCTTGGCCACGTAGCCGGGGTGGTAGATCTCATCCACCTGGCCGGTGGCAAGGCCGATCTGGTTGCCGTAGCTGGAGTAGCCGGCGGCAGCAGTGGTCACGAGCTTGCGCTGCGGCAGCTTGCCCTCGAGCGTCTCGGAAACCGGGACGGTGGGGTCGCCGGCACCGGTGACGCGCATAGCCTGGTACACATAGCTGCGGCCCGAGAGCGGGTCGCGGATGGCGCCGCCCACGCAGGTGGCGGCACCGCCGAAGGGCTCGATCTCGGTGGGGTGGTTGTGGGTCTCGTTCTTGAACAGGAACAGCCAATCCT
>CABSBA010000261.1 GCA_902475825.1 uncultured Collinsella sp.
TACGCTACGAAGAAGTAGACGAGGAAGGCAAGGGCTGCGATCCACATGAGCGGTTTGATCTTGGAGGCCTCGCCCTTAAAGAGCGCGACGACCACGTAGGCGATAAAGCCCAGGCCAATGCCGGCAGAGATGGAGTAGGTGAAGGGCACGCCGGCGACAATCATGAACGCCGGGAAACCCTGCGACACGTCGGACCAGTCGATCTCGGAGGCCTCGCTCATCATGAGGTAGCCGACGTAGACCAGAGCGCCGCAGGTGGCGGCGCTGGAAACGATGGTGACGATGGGGGAGAAGAACGCGGCGAGAATGAACAGCACGCCGGTGGTGACGGAGGTGAGGCCCGTGCGGCCGCCGTCGGCAGCGCCAGAGGTGGACTCGACGAAGGTGGTGATGGAGGAGACGCCCATGAAACCGCCCACAGCGGCGGCGGCGGAGTCGACGATCAGGATCTCCTTGATATTCTCGACGTTGCCGTCGTCGGTGAGGAACTCGCCCTGCTTGGCCACGGCCATCGCAGTGCCCATGGTGTCGAAGAAGTCACTCATGAGCAGCGAGAACGAGATGACGAGGAGCGCGGGGTCGGTAAGGACCTTGACGATGGCGGGCACGCCGCCGGCGTCGGCGATGGGGCCACCGATGCTCGAGAAGTCGAGCGGGGCGATGATACCGGTCGGAGCCTGGGTTACACCTAGGGGGATACCGGCGATGACGGCGACGACGATGCCGATGAGCAGCGAGCCGGGGACGTTGCGGCAGGCGAGGGCGACTGTCACCAGGATGGAGATGATGCCGACGATGAAGGTGGGGGAGGTGATGTCGCCCAGACCGACGAGTGTACCGGCGCCAGCGGTGATAATGCCGGCATCGCACAGGCCAATCATGGCGATGAACAGGCCCAGACCCACCGAGATGGCGTGACGCAGGACAACCGGGATGGCGTCCATGATGGCCTCGCGCAGGCCACAAAGCACGAGCAGCAAGATGACGACGCCCTCAAGGAAGATGACGCTCATGGCCACGTGCCAGTCACCGCCGCAGACGGTGGTGGTGATTCCAGCGATCATCGCGTTGACGCCTAAGCCCGACGCGCAGGCGAGCGGGCGGTTGGCGAAGATGCCCATGCAGATGGTCATGATGCCGGCGCCCAGGCAGGTGGCGCAGGCGAGCGCTCCCGCATCGATGCCGGCGCCCGAGAGCACCGCAGGGTTGACGGCGATGATGTAGGCCATCGCCAGGAATGTTGTCAGTCCAGCGCGAAGTTCGGTCCCGATTGTGGACTTGCGCTCACTGACGTGAAAAAGTTCGTCCATGCATACCCTTTCCTTGTTCGGCCCCGAGTTTAGGCCGATTGACACGAACTCAACTACTATATCGCCTTTGAAAGGTTGATGTTCCTCGCATGTTGATGTTCGGCGCTTTGTAGCAGACGGACGGTATTTTTCGCATGAAAATGTGTGGGTACCGTATACTTAAGCAGTTACAACGACCCCTATGGAGGAACGTATGATTAAAGAGCTCTGCCACGACGAGGCTATTCTGTCCCAGCGTTGCGAGGTCGCGACCGTCGAGGACGAGTCGGTGGCACAGGACCTGATCGATACCATCAAGTCGCTCGACGATGCCGGCTGCCTTGCCGCCAACCAGATCGGCGTCACCAAGAAGGTCTGCGTCTATCTGGACGACGCCGGCGAGCCCCATGTGCTCTACAACCCCCGTCTGGTGTTTGGCCTGGGTGCCAGCAAGATGGAGGAGAGCTGCCTGACGCACGAGGAGGTCACCAAGTCCACGCGCTATATCAAGTGCAAGGTTGCCTTTGACCAGATTGTCGACGGCAAGATGAAGGAGTGCCGCCGCGACTACGCGGGCTTTGAGGCACAGATGATCCAGCATATGATCGACCACTGTCTCGGCAAGTTGGTCTAAGGGGATCAAAGCACCGCACCTTGCCGCTCAATCGTCGCTCGCGTACCTTAAGTACGCTTCGCTCCTCTTTCGTGGCAATCTGCGGCACTTTGACCCCTTAGACGACCTGCGGGGTTGACCTGGTTGAGTTTATCTTGCTTGTGTAGTCCGGGCGTGACATTGTTGTCATGTCCGGGCTTTTGTGTTTAGCGCCTTTTTGTTTGGAGACAATAACCTTAGCAAGAACGTAAGGCTAGGAGGCGCTATGTGCACGAGTATTCGATTTACCGATAATTCTGGCCACATGTATCTGGGCCGCAACC
>CABSBA010000262.1 GCA_902475825.1 uncultured Collinsella sp.
CTGTCCAACCTGGACGCCAAGCTGCGTAACCAGATGCGTGCCGAGCTCATCAAGCTGCGTCACGAGATCAAGGGCACCTTCATCTACGTCACCCACGACCAGACCGAGGCCATGACGCTGGGCGACCGCATCGTCATCATGAAGGACGGCTTCATCCAGCAGATCGGCACGCCGCAGGAGGTCTTCAACCATCCCGCGAACATCTTCGTTGCCGGCTTTATCGGCGTGCCGCAGATGAACTTCTTCGATGCCCAGCTGGTGCGCTCGGGCAACGGCTTCACCGTCAAGACCGAGGATATGAACGTGGCGCTCGCCCCCGAGACCTGCGCTCAGCTTGCTCTCAACTGGGACGGCGGCGATGTGAAGGAGATCACGGCCGGCGTGCGCCCCGAGCAGATTCTGCTTGCCGACAAGGACGAGGAGGGTGCGCTCCAGGGTACCGTCGAGGTGACCGAGCTCATGGGTTCGACCGAGCACGTCCACGTGACCGCCCCCGACGGCCAGTTTGTCCTGATCATCCCTGTCGTCGATCTTGAGACCAAGGGTGCGCTCAAGGCAGGCGACCCCATCTGGTTCAAGTTCGAGAAGAACGCGACCCATCTCTTCGATAAGGTGTCTGGCAAGAACCTTATCTAGGCCCGATCCAATCAGGCCCTCCTTTTGGGCGACTGCGGCTTTGCCATCCTTTTGCCGTGGTCACATATAAGGCTCCCCTCCCGTCCGCTGGGCGAGAGGGGAGCCTTTCTTTATGACGGGGTTGTCTGGTCGGTCGTTTGTCTTGATCTGTAACAGGAGGAGGGCCAAATTGGGTCTAGATGTTACAGATTGAGACAGCATCGAGCTGCCTATCCTTTCATCTCGATCTGTAACACGGGAGGCTGATTTCGGCAGCTACCTGTTACAGAACGAGATTGTATTAGCCGGCTTATCCTTTTGTCTCGATCTGTAACAGTAAGGGCGGATTTCAGACGTTAGATGTTACAGATTGAGATAAACCCTAGGGAAAGGACCGGTTTGTCTTGATCTGTAACAGGTAGGGCCGTTTTGGCCGAGTAGGTGTTACAGATTGAGACGATTTTGTCGAGGCGGGCCACGGGCAACACGCGGGCAAAAAAGCGGAGCCGCGTTGCCGCGACTCCGCTTTCAAGAGGATGGGTAAAGGAAACGAAATTAGCTCAGGTGCCAAATCTCGTCGTTGTACTGGGAGATCGTGCGGTCAGACGAGAAGGTGCCGGCGTTGGCGATGTTGATCAGCGCCTTGCGCATCCAAGCGTCCTGGTCCTCGTAGTCTGCCAGCACGCGCTCCTTGGTCTGGATGTACTCCTCAATGTCGAGCAGGGCCATAAACCAGTCCTTGCCCTTGATGTCGTCGTGCAGACGCTGCAGGCGCTCGGCGTTGCCGGTCGCCATAAAGGCAGGGTTGGTGATAAAGTCCACCAGCAGCTTGATACCGGGCTTGCGGTAGAGCGCGCCGGCGTCATAGCTGCCGTCGGCGTAGATCTGCTCGACCTGCTTGGAAGAGGCACCAAAGGTGTAGATGTTCTCGTCGCCCACGAGCTCGGCAATCTCCACGTTGGCGCCGTCGAGTGTGCACAGGGTCAAAGCGCCGTTGAGCATGAACTTCATGTTAGAGGTGCCGCTCGCCTCCTTGGAGGCCAGGCTGATCTGCTCGGAGATGTCGGCAGCGGGAATCACGCGCTCGGCGGCGGTGACGTTGTAGTTCTCGATCATGACGACCTGCAGGTAGGGGGCCACGTCGGGGTCGTTGGCGATCCACTGGGAAAGCGTCAGGATTAGGTGGATGATATCCTGGGCGATGGTATAGGCAGGTGCCGCCTTGCCGCCAAAGATGATAGTGACGGGGTGCTCGGGCTTGTTACCGTTCTTGATGTCGAGGTACTTCCAGATGATGTAGAGCGCGAGCATCTGCTGGCGCTTGTACTCGTGGATGCGCTTGACCTGGACGTCGATGATGGCGTTGGATGGGATCGTCACGCCCTGCTCGAGCGCCATGAACTGGCGCATGATGGCCTTGGCCTCGGTCTTGGTGGCAGCCAGGCGCTCAAGAACATCTTTGTCGTCAACGAACTCGGCAAGCTTGCTCAGGTCGCCGGTGCTGCGCCAATCGGTGCCGATCACATCGTCGAGTAGGCTGGCGAGCGCGGGGTTGGCACCATGGATCCAGCGGCGGAAGGTGATGCCGTTGGTCTTGTTG
>CABSBA010000263.1 GCA_902475825.1 uncultured Collinsella sp.
GGCATAGACCTTCTGGTCATGCCGTGCCTTTTGAATGACAAATTGTCGCTCTGGGTGGCGCGCAGCGTCGACTGGTCCGCCGTTCGAGATCGGCGCGCAACATAAGCGCGCCCCCTCCCGCGCACGGAACGGGAGGGGGCTAAAGGTAGGAGTCTACCGGTGGGTTTACCCCACCGGACAGACGATGACCAGATGATCCTTTACAGGATCGTCAAGGTTTCCGTGGGGTACCCGTTGGGTACTTAGAGCAACACGCAGGCGACGGTCAGGATGATGGCGCAGACGACGGAGAGCGCGACGATGAGCTTAAGGGCAAACTTGAGCCAGGTCGTCCACTCGATCTTGGCCAGGGCGAGACCGCCCATGATGGCGCCGGAGGTCGGGGTGAACAGGTTCACGACACCGATGGCGGCGGAGAAGATCATGACCATGACCTCGGGCGAGAAGCCGAGCTTAACAGCCAGCGGTCCCATGATGGGCATGGAGACGGTAGCCATACCGGAGGTCGAGGGGATCAGGAAGGACAGGCCGAAGTAGACCAGGAAGCTCATGGGAGCGAAGATTACGCCGGACAGGCCAGCCAGGGCATTGGCGGCAGCGTCGAGGACGAAAACGTCGAGGCCGGTGTTAGCCATGAGGACGGAGATGCCACGGGCGAGGGCGATGACGAGAACAACGGACATCATGTCGGCAGCGCCGGTGATGAAGGTGTTAACGATCTGCTTCTCGGACAGGCCACCGATGATACCGATAAGGACGGCCATGAGGAAGAACCAGGTGGAAGCCTCGTCGAAGTACCACTGGCCAATGGGCAGGCCGGTAATCAGGGCAGACCAGCCCTGGACGACGGCGTTACCGTCGGCGTCGTAGACAGCGCCAGCGTCGAAGAAGTTGGCGACGCCCTCGTTGAGGTCGGCCAGCGGAATGAAGCCGACGATCATGACGACGAAGGTGAAGGCGAAGGCAATCAGAACACCCTTCTGACGACCGGTGAGCTTGACCTCCTTGTGGACCTCGGAAGCAGCCTTGCCGTGAGCCTCTTCGGCGTCCTTAAGCTCCTGCATCGACAGGATGGTGGAACCCTTGTCAGCCTTGACCTTCTTGGCATAGTTCATCACGAAGAAGATGGACATAGCGGTAGTGACAATCCACAGGACGGCACCGAGGCCGATGATGATGGACTGGTTGACCTCAATACCAACGCCGGTCAGAGCGTCGACGGCAGCGCCGACGGCGAACGGGTTAACCGTGGAGCCCAGGCAGCCGCAGCCAGCGCCGAGCAGGACGGTAGCGGCACCGACCATGGGGTCGAAGCCAGCGGCCATCATGGTAGCGGCGAGCAGGGCGTAGAAGGGAACGGTCTCCTCGCACATGCCATAGGTGGTACCACCGAGGGAGAAGATGAGCATCAGCACGGGAATGAGCATAATCTCGTTGCCCTTAAGCTTCTGCACCAGAACGGCGATGCCGTTGTCCAGGGCGCCGGTCTCGGTCATCATGCCGAGGAAGCCGCCCAGGATCATAACGAAGAGGCAGACGGGCAGAGCGTCAGCGAAGCCCAGGATCGGGGCGGTGCAGAAATCGCTCAGACGGGCGGCAGTAACCGCGCCACCGGACGTGCCGGAGACGATAACGGTAATCACTGCAACAATTGCCAGCAGAGCAAGAAGAATGGTGAACGATGAAGGCATACCGCGCTTTTTCTTAGCGGTCTCAGTCATAGTTCTCATCCCCCCTTCATAAATCATTTACTGATCTCGCCCGAAGCGGCTCTTCCGTGCCGTGCCTGCCGCTTGATGCGAGATTATTACCAGATAAAACCGCTCGGGGTGTCCAGCAATACACCCCGAGCGAGATGCTAGATGCTCTTACTTGAGCGTGGCGTACATGACAGCCTTGATGGTGTGCATGCGGTTCTCGGCCTCGTCGAAGACCTTGGAAGCGGGGCTCTCGAAGACCTCGTCGGTGACCTCCTGCTCGGTGATGCCGAACTGCTCGCACTTCTCGGCGCCAATCGTGGTGTTGGTGTCGTGGAAGCTGGGCAGGCAGTGCAGGAAAATGGCACCCGGGTTGGCCATAGCCATGACCTCGGAGGTAACGCGATACGGGGTGAGCTGAGCGATGCGCTCGGCCCAGACCTCGTCGGGCTCGCCCATGGAGACCCACACATCGGTGTAGATAACGTCGGCACC
>CABSBA010000264.1 GCA_902475825.1 uncultured Collinsella sp.
CCTCGAGCGTCTGCGCCACAGCGGAATCGAGGCACTCGCGCAGGTAGCGCTCAACGTTGTAGATGGGAATAAGCAGCGACAGGACGGGGCTGCCAGAGGAATTAGTAGACAAATGTGCTCCTTAGGAAATACCTGCCGTTAATGGTATCAAAGGGTCGTCCCGCCCGTGGGCGTTTATATAATCTATGGAGCCCGCAGAGGCAAACCGATACGAAAGGACGTCATGCAGCACAAAGCCGCACGCAACATAGTCATCGAAGCGCTGCGCTTGATCGCGGTCGCCTCGCCCATGGCAGGTTCCTGCGTTTTATTCAAACCTTACCAACATGGCGCAGCGACCCTTTACAATAGGTGCCGTCCAACGGACGCATTCGATAGCTTCCGCGCAGCGCTCGCCCGCCGCGCGTGAAAGGATATATTCCCCATGACTTCCACCCTCCCCTCTCCCATCGAAAAGCTCGCCATCGCCGTCGTCACCTATAAGCGCCAGGAGCTTCTGGCCAACCTGTTCGACTCCATGACCGAGCTCACGGCAACGCCTTGGCGTATCGTGGTCGTCGACAACGAGAATTCACGCGAGACCGAGACCATGTGCGCCGCATTCAACGAGCGCCTCGCCAACCTGTGGGGCATCGACACTGACCAGCCAGATGCACAAGGCGGCACCGACCGTGTCATCTACGACCCGCAGCTTGAAAACGGTGGCGGCGCAGGTGGCTTCTCCGCTGGCACCAAGCGCGCCTACGACCTGGGCGCGCAGTGGTTTTGGGTCATGGACGACGACGTGCTCGTTATCCCCGAGGGTATTGAGCGCCTGGCCAAATGGACGGACCGTTACGACGTCATCCAGGGTTCGCGCCTGGACTTCGACGGTGGCGCCTTCTTTTGGCAGTACCAGCTCATCCTTTCGCTTGGTATCCCCAACCCCATCGCTAAGTGGGACCTGGGCCCCGAGGGCTACCGCACCATGAACCAGCTGTGCTTTGAAGGCGGCCTGTTCTCGCGCCGCGTAGTCGACAAAATCGGCCTGCCCGATGCGCGCTTTTTCATCTACGGCGACGATGCCTGCTACGGCTATGTTGCCAGCCAGCATTTCCCCGCCGCCGTGGTTGCCGACGTGGTGCTCAAGCGCGCCCGCGCCGTCTCTAACTGGGACATCGCCGGCAAACGCCAGCTCAACTCCACGAGCGACACCAACCGCTACTACATCATGCGCAATCGCGGCTTTTTGGCCCGTTACATGCAGATTTACGGCGACTACCACCCCATCTTGTTCCGCTTGGGCAACGCCGCGACCTTCTGCAAGGAGTTCATTCGTCTGGCAGCCGTCGACAAGTGCTTTAAGACCGGCATCCCGGCGCTGCGCCGCGGCATGAAAGATGCCCGCAAGATCATCAAGGACCCCAACTGGAAGCCCATGCCGCCTATGAAGGACGCAGAGTAGCGGACACCCCTACAGCCGCTGGCACACCGCAGCCACACGAAGCCCATCAAACCCGAATCCCCAGCGCATGCGGCCCACACCGGGTCGCGGTACACGAATCTTGTCGATGCCGTCGCGCTCTATGTCGAGCAGCGCCTGAACGGCCAGCAGCTCGAGGCCGAGCGCGTCCACACCGGGGTCATACATCATGTTGATTGTTATCAGCGGGCGCTCGTCGAGCATGCCGATCGTGTCTGCCACGTCAAAAACAGCGCCCGTAGGAAATACCTGGATGTCCCAGCGATCCGCGCCACGCTTTCGCCTCGAGGCAGGATTGGCATAGCCCGGCAATCCAAAGCAGAGCCCCCGCAAGAGCAGGTGATATGGCAGCTGCGCATCTGGGTTGTTCGCACCGATTCCCGCATCTCCCAGGATGCGGTCTAACGCCCGCTTTACCGCATCCTCGTCCCCACGGCACAACCCGTCTCGAAACGCATCGACATCTCGAACGTCCTCGGCAGCACACTCAAACCAATCAATAATCACCAGACGAAAGGTCTGGCGAAGCTCGTTATTGGGCAACCGCAGAGCACGGGAGCAGCTGTCATGCTCCGGTTCTTCAGTGATATCAGTCGTCAGGAAACCGGACAGATACAGCGCCGTCCACAGGCCATCATCAGACGAGGCCTCTGACCCCGCAGCACCCAAACAAAACGGGACCTCAACGCATCCATGGGCCTCGAGCAAATCGAACAAGACCGAAAGGCGG
>CABSBA010000265.1 GCA_902475825.1 uncultured Collinsella sp.
GTCTTTGGCAACGACTACCCCACACCCGACGGCACCGGTGTGCGCGACTACATCCACGTGTGCGATCTGGCCTCCGGTCACGTTGCCGCCCTTAACTGGATGAACGGCAAGACCGGCGTCGAGATCTTTAACCTGGGCACCGGCACCGGTACCTCGGTACTCGAGGTCGTCGCCGCCTTCTCCAAGGCCTGCGGCAAGGAGCTGCCCTACGTGATCCGCGAGCGCCGCGCCGGCGACATCGCTGCCAACTGGTGCGATGCCTCCAAGGCCGAGCGCATGATGGGCTGGAAGGCTCAGTACGACATCGCGGATATGTGCCGCGATAGCTGGAACTGGCAGAGCCACAACCCCAACGGCTTCGCCGACGCCGAGTAGCAAAAACCTACATACCGCTCTTGCCCCGATCTCACGTTGTGAGGTCGGGGCTTTTTCATGGCATGTAACCATTCGCCGAAAATCGACCAACTTTTTTATCTTGCCTGTACATGTTTAAACAACATGTTTTACAATAGGCATATCGAATCAGAACATCGGAGGCGGACTGCGTACCCATCGGCAGACCGACCCCACAACAAGAAGGTTGGTGAGCGCATTCATGGAGCGTGCAAGCGGCGTCCTCATGCCCGTCTCATCTCTGCCCGGACCATACGGAATCGGCGGCTTTGGCTGGAATGCCTACGACTTTGTCGATTTCCTCGCCTCGTGCAAACAACATTATTGGCAGATTCTGCCCCTTACGACGACTAGTTACGGCGATTCGCCTTACCAGTCGTTCTCGGCCCGCGCGGGCAACCCTAACTTCATTGACTTTGCCGAGCTTATCGAGGCAGGGTATCTGGAGCAGCGCGATATCGACGACGTGTACCTGGGCTCCGATCCCAGCAATGTCGACTACGGTGCTATCTTTGGCGGCCGCCGTCAGATTCTCGACCGAGCCGCTGAGCGCTTTGCTGCCGACAAGCCGGCCGATTTTGATGACTTTATCCAAGCCAACGAGGACTGGCTCATCCCCTACTGCGAGTTCATGACCGTCAAAGAGGAGTGCGGGCTCAAGGCCTTCTGGGAGTGGCCCGAGGAGCTCCGCCGCCGCGGCGAGGCATCCAGCAAGATCTGCGCCGCCCATCCCGAGCGCATGCTCTACCACCAGATGACGCAGTACTTCTTCGATCGCCAGTGGAGCCGCCTCAAGGCCTATGCCAACGAGCGCGACATTCTCATCATCGGAGATTTGCCCATCTATGTCTCGCGTGACTCCGTCGAGATGTGGGCGACACCTGAGCTCTTTAAGATCGACGCCGCCGGCAATCCCGTGAGCGTCGCCGGCACGCCGCCCGACCAGTTCTCGGCCACCGGCCAGTACTGGGGCAACCCCATCTACGACTGGGACGTCATGGAGTCCGACGGCTTCTCCTGGTGGGAGGGCCGCATTCGCGCCGCACTCGACATGTACGACGTCATCCGCCTGGATCACTTCCGCGGCTTCGAAGCCTATTGGGAGGTGCCGTTCTCCTCGCCCGATTCGTCATATGGTTCATGGACGCAGGGACCCGGCCTCAAGCTCTTCAAGGTGCTCGAGGAAAAGCTCGGCACGCTTCCCATCATTGCCGAAGACCTGGGCTTTCTTACCCCTGGTGTCATCGACATGCGCGACACCACGGGCTTCCCTGGCATGAAGATCCTGCAGTTTGCCTTTGAGGGCACCAACTCGTACTACCTGCCGCACAACTACATTGCCAACACCGTCGCCTACGTCGGAACGCATGACAACGAAACAGCACGCGGCTGGTATGAGGGAACGGCCACCCCGCGTCAGCGCGAGCAGGCGGCCCTGTATACCCACCAGCAGGCAGGCGAGTCCATGGCCGATGCGCTCAACCGCACCATCGCCGCCAGCGTGAGCGATACCTGCATCTACACCATGCAGGACCTGCTCAATCTGGGCAACGAGGCGCGCATTAACACCCCCGCCACCCTGGGCGGAAACTGGACCTGGCGCATGCTCGATGGCGCCATCACCCGCGAGCTCGAGCATAAACTCACCGACTGGACCGAGACCTACTTCCGCATCCCATCGGAAGCCGAAATCGAGCTTCCTCAATAGGAGCCACCGCGCCCGACCCCACCCCACCGTGCGGACGCGACCGCTTTTCCCGCGCGAGGCCACTCCCATCCCCTCGCCCGGGCTTCTTTT
>CABSBA010000266.1 GCA_902475825.1 uncultured Collinsella sp.
TTCCCGCGCGCCTGCTGCGACGCCCTGGGGCTCGACGTTCCCGAGGACGACTTTGAGGCCATGCGTGTGCTCGAGCAGGCAACCAACACGGTTGCCCCGGTCCAACTCGCCGAGCTCGAGTCCAAGCCCGTCCGCTTCGAAGACGTCTGCGACGTAGCCGACATGGCCAACTACGTAGAGTCTGCAGCAAAAAAGATGGCTTCCAACTAAACCCCTTATTAAGCGCCGGTGAAAGCCGGCGCACCTTCTTTCATCAGATAACCCCCGGGATAATGACGAACGCGCACAGCGTGCCTGGCTGTTTAGTTCGTCGCGAGTTCCGCACGCAAAGGAAAGCACTTAATGTGCTTTCCGTCTTGCGCAGGACTGTCCGAGCAGCGAACTAAACAGCCAGGCACGCCAGGAGGACTCACATGATCAAGATCACCGTCCCAGCAACAAGCGCCAACCTAGGCATCGGCTACGACACCCTCGGCATGGCCGTCAGCCTCTACTCGCACTTCACCTTCGAGCGCGCCGACAAGCTCACCATCACGGGCTGCCCCGAGGAATTCCAAAACGAGAACAACCTGGTCTACGTAAGCTTTGTCGATGCACTGGCCGCATGGGGCGAGCCGGCTTTTCCCGTTGCCATCGACATTCAAACCGATGTGCCCGTCGCTCGCGGCCTGGGTTCCAGCTCCACCTGCGTCGTCGCTGGCATCATGGCGGCCGCCGCGCTGACGGGGCACACCGTCGACCGTGCCGAGCTCGTCCGCATTGCCACCGAGGTCGAGGGCCATCCCGATAACGTCGCCCCCGCTATCCTGGGCGGTGCCGTCTGCTCCTTTACGCCGACCGATTCGCTCCCCCAGTGCCTGCGCTACGAGGTGAGCGATCGCCTACGTTTTATTACCGTGATTCCGCCCTACGAGGTACATACGAGCGAGGCGCGCAAGGTCGTGCCGCAGGAGGTCCCACTCTCCACCGCCGTATGGCAGATGGGCCGTATCGCCGGTATGACGCGCGGTCTTGAGTCCGGCAACCTCGACCTGATTGCCGCCGCCAATGACGACCGCATTCAGGAACCCTATCGTCGCCGTCTGATTCCCGACTACAACGCCGTGCGCGACACCTGCCTTAACGGCGGCGCCAAGACCATCTGGATCAGCGGATCGGGCTCGACCCTTATGGCTGTGACCGACGACACCATCGTGGCAAAATTCCTGCAGGTCAAGCTGCGCGAGCAGTTCCCCAAGTGTGAGACGCATATTCTGACGTGCGACACCGAGGGCGCTCAAATCGAGTACCTGTAGACATCGCCGATCGGTCTGTCCGGGCCACCCAGGGGCATCCCCTTAAAAACGTCCTCGCACTTGAGGCCCGCTTATCCTGCTCCTTCGGAGCTGCGGATAAGCGGGCCTCGTGCTGCGGAATGTTTTTAAGGGGATGCCCCTGGGTGGCCCTATGGCAACGTGGCTAGCGATGTCTACAGGGACCCACGCTTTGAAGGGGCGCCGGGCTGAAATTATGGCCTTTTATTGGTAGGGGCTCTTGCTAGGTTGGGGCACTTATTAGAGGCAAGCCTCGGCGATGCGGCGCTTGAGTTCGTCGATGCCGGTGCCGGTCTGGGAGCTTGTGATGATTACGTTTTCGGCCGGGACGTTGAGTTGCTTTTTGATGGCTGCTGCCTGGCGGGCCTGCTGGGTGCGGCTGAGTTTGTCGGCCTTGGTGAGGCAGACGATAAAGTTGAACTCGTTGCCCTGCAGATAATCGATCATGTCATGGTCGAGCTTACTGGGATCATGGCGAATGTCCACCAGTGACACAACCAGGTTAAAGCTGCGCTCGGAGTCGAAGAAGTCGCCGATGAGCTCGGCCCAACGGTCGCGCTCGGCCTTGGAACGGCGGGCGAAACCATAGCCCGGAAGGTCGACAAAGTGCACGTCGTCAGCCTCGAAGAAGTTAATGTTGCTCGTCTTGCCCGGCGTACTCGAAACCTTGACCAGATTCTTTCGGCCAAAGAGCTTGTTCATAATCGACGACTTGCCCACGTTGGAGCGGCCGACAAAACTCACCTCGGGACAGGTGGACTCGGGAATCTGCGAAACCTTGCCGTAGCTGGCAACGAACTTGGCAAGCTGGTAGTTAATGGAATCGGCCATGGACACTCCTTGGTCGTAGGAT
>CABSBA010000267.1 GCA_902475825.1 uncultured Collinsella sp.
CAAGGAGACCGGACGCCCGTCCGTCGTAGGTTCCGTTTGATTGCCGCTTGAACGCAAAAGCGCGGCTGGGCTTGTTGTCATACTCGCCGCTCCATACGTGGATGACCTTTCCATCTTTGTCCGAGTCGCCATCGACCGACCAAATGCTGTAGCCCGTCTTCTTGTGCTCTTCGAAATTGAGCAGGGTGCGGATGGCATACCAATTTCTATTATCTGTATCGGTCTCTACGTGCTCAAGGATGAGCTTGCTGGACGTGCCGTCATTAAACAGGTGGCAGACGTTGCCGATGACGTTGCCGTCTTCGTTGACGCTCGCGGTGCGAAAATAGCCCGCGGGGCGAAGGCGAATGACGAACTTGTCGAGGGTGGCCGCCGATGTGGGCGTGTCTTCTGCAAATGCCGCGCGCATGGGAAGGCCCAATCCCGCGGTTTCGGGCAGGCTTACAAATGGCGACAATGCTGCGAGTCCAAGGCCCAGCGTAAACGCTCGGCGACTGATTGCGTGGTGTTCGGTCATAACTCCTCCATTCGCAGGGTGCGGTTATGCACTCATTTTGGTAACTATACTGCCCAGATGTTTAAAGGCCCCGACTTAAATTGTGTGCGCGGCGTTATAAATCGGCGGGCGGACGTGTTTGGGTGCTTGCCGTTTTCGTACCGTTGCCACATTTGGGGTGGTTCCGGCGTCCGGCATCCTCGCGTTCGTCAGCTACCGGCATAAGAGAGGGAGGGTCGGTTTACCGGCCCTCCCTTAGTACGAAACGCTGGGGCACCGCCGCTTGTTGGCGCTGCGCTCGTGTTTTTCGTTGCGCTCGCGAGTCGCTTAGCGCTTAATCTCGATATCCTCGAGCTTAACATCCATGGCCTCGGTCTTGGCCTTGGCGATATCATCGGCAAATTCCAGAGACTTCATCATGGTTTCGACGGCATCCTTGTGCTCCTCGACGTTGTCGATGCGCACGTAGACGCTGCCGCCGCCTGCTTCGGTGAAGTACTCAGTCGTCACGCCGCCCGAGTGTGTATAGGAAGCGTTGCGCCAAGTCTTGCCGTTGTACTTGACGGGGTCATTCTCGGTCCACTCAAAGCTGGCATTCCACTTTGCCTCGTAGTCGAACAGCTCGTCGGCGTTCTTGTCAGGATCGAAGACGGGGATGAAGCGATCGCTGGCGTGCTCGCTCTCGGTGAACTTAAACTGGGCCCTGTCGGCGGTATCGCCTGCGACGTCGGTGACCTCGACGCCCTCGGGGACCTCGACCTTAAACCAAATGAAGTCGGTCCTCATATCCACGGCTGGCTTTTCTGCTCCGCCGCCACCGCCACTGCCGGTAGCGCCGCCGCTTCCGCCACAGCCCACCAGGGCAACCGCGGCAAAGAGACTGATGCAGAGGGTGAGAATCGCAAAGGCCTTCTTTTTCATGGTCGTGTCCTCCTCGATCTGTAACCGCCCATGGATTACCTGCTTTTACTGTACGCGTTGACGGCTCGCTAGGGTGGGCCATGTGTCCCATTCTGAGGGCCGGATTTGCGCCGTTAAGTGGCAATATGCGCGGGCGCAAAAGAGGGGAGGGCCGGCCGATCCGATCCTCCCCTGGCTGGGCGTCCGATCATTTAATGACTGCGCATGCGATGCTGCGTGCGAGCCCCTAATGCTTGATCTCGATGCTCGAAATCTCGACTTCGCGTGCCTCGGCAACTGCCTTCGCCATGTCATCGGGGAACTCGATGGAGTTGAGGAGCGCCTCGGCTTCTTTCTTATGCAGATCGAAGTTCGAGATGAGGACGTAGACGCTTCCCGGCTCAACGTCGGTAAAGAGGAGGGTTGAGACGCCGCTGTTGTCCTCGTACGTTCCGACGAGCCACGTCCTGCCGTTATACTCGACGGACCCGCCATCCTTCCACTGGAACGTATCACCTTTCTTTTCTGCCTGGTCGGCGTGGGATTCCTCTGCCGTCAGCGCTTTTTTCCAAACGGGGATAAAGCGATCGGCCGAACTGTTCTCGTCTTCGGGGAAGGTGAGCTGGACCCTGTCGGCGTTCTTGCCTGCCGAGTCGCTTACGCCAACGCCCTCGGGCATCTCGACCTTAAACCAGATAAAGTCGGTCTTCTTGGCGACG
>CABSBA010000268.1 GCA_902475825.1 uncultured Collinsella sp.
AATTCACCGTCCTTAAAATACTATCTAAAAATAATGCACGATATTGGTAAAGCGATTTAGCAAAGAACTTGCATTTGACCTGCAATTCTCTTGCATTGGTATCTTCATAATGTGACCACCTTTACCTACCGTTTACCGCCACATTTACCTCGTTTACCAAACCCCTCGCCCTCTACGCAAGCCCGCTCAACGTCCGCCGTATAGTTCCCTCACGGCCCGCATCCGGCGGGTCGATTCGTCACCACGGTCGTGCGCGAGAGCGCATGAAAGGGGAAGTATCGTGAGCGATTGCAAGAGGGTTTACCGTTTTGGAACCGACGCCCAGGGCACCTGTGTCACTGAGGGCGACAAGTCCATGAACTTTGTGCTTGGCGGCAAGGGCGCAAACCTTGCCGAGATGAGCCGCATCGGCCTGCCGGTTCCCGGTGGCTTTACCATTACCTGCCAGACCTGTGTCGAGTACTCCGGCGCCGGCAACGTCTGGCCCGAAGGCGCACTCGATGAGATCGTTGCCGCCGAGGCCGACCTCGAGGCCCGCTGCGGCAAGAAGCTCGGCGACGCCTCCGACCCGCTGCTCGTGTCGGTTCGCTCGGGTGCTCCGTTCTCCATGCCCGGCATGATGGACACGGTCCTCAACTTGGGCCTCAACGACGACTCCGTTCAGGGTCTCATCGCCCAGACGCAAAACCCGCGTTTTGCCTGGGATAGCTACCGCCGCTTTATTCAGATGTTTTCCAATGTCGTCATGGGTGTCGATGCCGATCTGTTCGAGAACGCCCTGACCCAGGCCCGCCTGGTCGCCGGCGTTCGCGTCGATTCCGAGCTTTCGGCCGGGGACCTGCAGGAGCTCGTCGAGACCTTTAAGGGCATCTTCTCCGAGAATGTCGAGGCCGCCCTGTATCCCGAGCTCAAGGTTGCCGACGGCAAGCCCATCTTCCCGCACGACCCGGAGCT
Source organism: uncultured Collinsella sp. (assembly GCA_902475825.1). Lineage (GTDB taxonomy): Bacteria > Actinomycetota > Coriobacteriia > Coriobacteriales > Coriobacteriaceae > Collinsella. The sequence goes on from CABSBA010000268.1 coordinate 955, forward strand.
CCAGCTGCGCCTTGCCATCCAGGCCGTCTTTGGCAGCTGGATGAACGAGCGCGCCTGCATCTACCGCAAGCAGCATGGCATTTCTGACGAGCTCGGCACCGCCGTCAACGTGCAGGCTATGGCCTTTGGCAACAAGGGCGAGACCTCTGCGACCGGCGTCGCCTTTACGCGCAACCCGGCCGACGGCACCAAGGAGTTCTACGGTGACTTTCTGGTCAACGCCCAGGGCGAGGACGTTGTCGCCGGCATTCGTAACACCGAGCCCATCGCCGACCTCAAGGCCACCCCGGGCCTCGAGTCCGCAGGTGAGGAGCTCGAGCGCGTGTTCCTGACGCTCGAAGATCATTACCGCGATATGTGCGATATCGAGTTCACCATCGAGCAGGGCAAGCTCTGGATGCTCCAGACCCGCGTGGGCAAGCGCACTGCCACCGCTGCCCTACGCATCGCCATCGAAATGGTCGAGGAGGGCCTGATCACCCGCGAGGAGGCCGTGAGCCGTATCGATCCCGCGCAGCTCGACCAGCTCCTGCATCCGCAGTTCGATGCCTCCAAAAAGTACGAGGCGCTGGCATGCGGTCTTAACGCCAGCCCCGGTGCCGCCGTGGGCGAGGTCGTGTTCTCGAGCGATGACGCCGTCGCGCGCGCCAACGAGGGCCGTAAGGTCATTCTGGTTCGCTGGGAGACCAACCCCGATGACCTTAAGGGCATGGTCGCCGCCGAGGGCATCCTGACCAGCCACGGTGGCAAGACGAGCCATGCCGCCGTTATCGCCCGCGGCATGGGTACGCCCTGCGTCTGCGGCGTTGAGCGCTTCCACATCGATGCCGCCGAGAAGGTCGTTCGCATCGAGGGCAGCGACCGTGTGCTGCACGAGGGCGATGTCATCTCCATCGACGGCACCCAGGGTATCGTCGTCGACGGCGCTGTCGATTTGGTTTCGGCCGAGCTCACCGGCGACCTGGACACCATCCTGTCCTGGGCCGACGAGATTCGCCTGGACGAGACCTGTGGCCACGCCAACCATGTGCGCGTCAACGCCGACAACCCTGAGGATGCCGCGCTCGCACTCGAATTTGGCGCTGAGGCCATCGGCCTGTGCCGCACCGAGCACATGTTCCTGGGCGATCGTAAGAACATCATCCAGAGCTTTA
>CABSBA010000269.1 GCA_902475825.1 uncultured Collinsella sp.
CTTTCGGTGGCGGTCATCTGGGGCTACTCCTTTACCACTATGAAGGACGCACTCGGCACCATTCCGGTGTTCGAGCTGCTCTATGTACGCTTTCTGCCTGCAGCGTTGGTCATGTTTGCCGTCTTCCACAAGCGCATCACTGCACATTTCAACGCTCGCAATCTGATCGTTGGCCTGAGTATGGGCGTGCTCATGTGGGCGGCCTATGCGTTGCAGACGGTCGGTCTGGCATATACTACGGCGGGCAAGAATGCTTTTTTGACGGGCACGTATTGCATCCTCGTGCCGTTCGCGAGCTATTTTCTGAGCGGAGAAAAACTCACCCGCTATAACCTGGGCGCGGCACTGCTGTGCTTGGCGGGCATTGGCTTGGTGGCGCTCGATAGCGTCGAGTTCAACATCGGTGACGTCATTACGCTGGCAGGCGCGGTCTTCTTCGCCATCCAGATGGCGGTGACCGCCAAGTACGGTCGCAAAATGGACATCAACGTTATCACGTTTTGGATGTTTGTGGGCAACGGCGTGCTGAGCCTGGTTTCGTCGCTGTTATTCGAGACCCAGGCGCCTCTGTCCGTGTGGACGCCGAACTTTATCGGTGTGATGGCGTTTCTCTCGGTGGGCTGCACATGCGTGGCTCTGCTCATCCAAAACGTCGGCCTGGCGCATGTCCCGGCTTCGACGGGCTCACTGCTCCTTTCGATGGAGTCGCCTTCGGGCGTGTTGTTTTCGGTGCTGCTGATGGGGGAGGCGCTCACCTCGCGCCTGCTCGCCGGCTTCGTGCTTATCTTCCTGTCGATTATCTTGAGTGAGACTCACTTCGATTTTTTGCGCAAAAAGCCGCGCCCGCAATTGTAAACAACTTGTTGCGCCGCCCTCCCGGGGCGGCATTTTTTATGCGTCGCCCTTAAAGTTGTACCTTGCACTTTATGCTATCAAAGTGCTTGCTGCAAAAACGTTACTGGAGGGCATCTATGGCACCAGCTTTGTCCGATTTTCAACCGCAACCAGCGCCCAAGGCTACCGCAGCGGCGCAGGCCGCTATCGGTGACGGTCTTGTTGCAGAAGCTCAGACTTTTGCAGACGAGCTTGCTGTGTGGCGACACGATCTACACCAGATGCCCGAGCTGGGTAACAACCTTCCGCAGACGTCCGCCTTTATCCAGGCGCGTCTGGACGAGATGGATATTCCCTATGCCGTGCTTGTTGACGGCTCCTGTGTCGTTGGCCTTATCGGTGCCGGCGCGGCAGCTGCTGCTCGGGGTAACGGTACGTGCACGGACAAGCAGGCCGGTACGGTCATCATGCTCCGCGGCGACATGGATGCCCTGCCCGTTGCCGAGGAATCCGGCGAGCCCTTTGCATCCACCAATGGCTGCATGCATGCTTGCGGTCACGATATGCACGCGACGGCGCTGCTTGGTGCGGCTCGTATGCTCAAGGCCCGCGAGTCCGAGCTTCTCGACGCCAACGCCACGGTTAAGTTGCTGTTCCAGCCGGGCGAGGAAACCTTTGAGGGTGCCCGTGCCGCCATCGTCGACGGTCTGCTGCAGAACCCACGCCCCCAGGCGGCTTTTGCCATGCATGTTAACAGCCAATCGCCGCTCGGCCTGGTGCTCTATGGGAGTCCGGCGCTTTCGGGCGTGTACGGTTTCCGCATCACGCTGCAGGGCAAGGGTGGCCATGGCTCGAGCCCCGAGATCTGCATCGACCCCATCACGGCCGGCGTCCATGTGCACCTGGCGCTTCAGGAGCTTATCGCTCGCGAAGTGCCGGCGGCCAAGGAGGTCGCACTGACCGTGGGTAGGTTTGCCGGTGGTCAAGCGGCCAACGTCATCCCAGATACCTGCGTGCTCGAAGGCACGCTGCGCGGCTTTGACGTTGAGCTCATGGAGCACCTCAAGGAGCGTATCGCCGAGGTCGTCAACGGCGTGGCCGCAACGTATCGCACTTCGGCCACCATCGAGACGCTCTCGGATGTTCCCCCGCTCGTGCTCGATGACGACGTGACCCAGGCTTCGCTTGGCTACGTGGGTGCGACGCTGCCCAAGGCCGCCTTCTTGCCGCTGTTCCATGCCATGGCGAGCGAGGACTTTGCGCTTATCTCGAG
>CABSBA010000270.1 GCA_902475825.1 uncultured Collinsella sp.
ATCGTGGTGCTCGTTGTTGCCGGCGTCGTAGGGTCTATGGGCGGCAACTCGTCTGATTCGTCTACGGGTGATGCAGCAAAGCCTGCCGAACAGACCCAGCAAGTCGAGGAGCAAAAAGAGGCACAAGAACCCTATACGGTTTCGGATGAGGCCGGGGATACGTCTAATCAGTTCGCGTATAAGATCACTGGCACGTTGACCAATAATACGGATAGAGAGCAAAGCTACATTCAGATTGAGTATGTTCTGTATGACGCAGACGGCAATCAGGTGGGAACGGCTCTTGCGAACACCAACCATCTCAAAGCGGGCGGCACCTGGAAGTTCGAAGCGATGAGCACGGTATCTCCCGATCAGGTTGCTAGCTGGGAACGTTCTGATGTGAGCGGCTTTTAACTAGAATAAACAACATATGCCCGATAAGAAGCTAACCGAAGAGTTGCTCAACGAGCTGCTTGATGCCCCGAGTATCGAGGGCTATATCAAAGAGCACGACTTTACCGCTCCGTCGCTTTCGGGGTATCTGAAACAGCTTTTGGAAGAAAAGGGGCTGGAGCGTTCGCGCGTGGTGCGTATGGCCGACCTCAACGAGACGTTTGGCTATCAGATCTTTACCGGTGCGCGGCATCCGAGCCGCAATAAGGTGCTGCAGATTGCCTTTGCCATGGCGCTGACGCTCAAGGAGACCAACCGCGCCTTGACGGCGGCGGGCGTCAATGTCCTCAACTGCAAGGACCGCCGTGACGCCATCATCATTTTCTGTATCGATCGTGGCTGCAGCCTGCAAAAGGTGAACGAGGAGCTGTATCGCTTTGGTGAAGAGACGGTGAGCTAACAGCTAGCTGCCGGCGGAAGCGGTGTTCACGATATTTAGAACGTGCAGGGCACGGGCGTCATGGGGCGTCCGTGCCCTGCGTTATTATGGACGCTATGGATACTCAGAGCCCAACATATTCCGATGATGAGCTGACCGCTGCGCTCGCCGGACACCTGGCGTCACTTGAGCGTGATGACAGTTATCGCGTAGACCGTGTGCTCAAGCACTCCGACGTCGAGACGACCGAGCTCGTGTACTTTGAGGGCTCCGGCGGAGGATCTCTTGGCCCCTTTGTTCGCAAGCGCATCGACGCGTCGGCCCAGATTGGCGGGGCGTATGAACGCCTGTTTGCGGCCCAGCATGCTGGGCGACGTTACGAGCACTTGCCTCGGATTGTCGATTGCCGCCGCGTGGGCGACGAGCTTTGCGTGGTCATGGAATACATCGAAGGCGAAACGCTCGGGGCCCTGGTGGGGCGTTTGGGTGCGACGCCCGATTATGCCCGTGAGCTGTTTGGCGCCCTTTGTGATGCAGTTGCGGAGCTCCATGCCGGCTTTGCGTCGGCGGGGGAGATGGCCGCGCCGGTGATCCATCGCGACCTAAAGCCCTCGAATATCATCGTGTCGGGCGCAAACTATACGCCCGATACAGGCCTGACGTTTTCATCGCTGGTGATTATCGACTTGGGAATCGCTCGCGTGTGGCGCGAAGGAGCCGATGCCGATACCGTCAAGTTTGGCACGCGTCTCTATGCGCCGCCCGAGCAGTATGGTTTTGGCCAGACGAGCGTGCGCAGCGATGTCTATGCGCTCGGTGCCCTGCTGTTCTTTTGTCTGACGGGGGCCGATCCCAAGCCAGGTCGGAACATGCGCGAGCAATGCGAGGCACGTGACGTCCCCGCCTCGCTTGCCGATGTTATTTGCATGGCGATGGCGCTCGATCCGGACAAGCGCTTTGCAAGCGCGAAGGCGCTAGGGCACGCTGCACGCGCATCGTATGCGTCGTCCGCGCCGAATGCTGCTTCCTTCCAAGAGCCTCCGGAGCGGCGAGCCGTGTGCCCTGCGCCCGTGCTCCCCACGGATCAGTCTCAGGGTGGATTGCCGTTGGTGCCTGAGCGCCCGAATTTACTCTCCCGCATTCCCGACACCGTTGGGCGCATTTGGAACGCATTCGTCTATCTTTCGCTACTTGTTTTCTTTGCCGGAAGCCATTTTGCCGTTTTTCATCCTACGGGCGGAAGCCTCCAACGGCGAATCTGGATGGCACGGCTCCACGCGTAGGAACCGGA
>CABSBA010000271.1 GCA_902475825.1 uncultured Collinsella sp.
AGATGATCCATTTTCCTCCGTCTCCAAGGGATCAGGTGATGCGCATTAGCGCGTATTTGCGTGCGTATGATTGCGTGAGTATGTGTGTATCTGCGTCGTTAACTGCTGAATTTTGACCATTTAGCGGTAATACACGCAGAAGCACGCACATACACGCGCATTTGTGCGAATATAGAGCTGTCAGAAATGAAAGACTTTTCATGACGCAGGAGGCACATATGGCAGATTCCAAACAGGCTCCGCTTGATGCTGCGGCAGCCGCAAAGGCAGCGTTCGCTTCGGTCCAGGACAAGCCGTTCCCCGATGATATCTTTACGGCACCCGAGCTTCGTTGGGCTGTGATCGGATGCGGCGTTATCGCCAACCAGATGGCCCAGTCTCTCGCTCTTGCCGGTCGCAAGCTTGCGGGCGTCGCGAACCGCACGCTATCCAAGGCTCAAGCTTTTGCTGATCAGTATGGCATCGAGAAGGTCTATGACACGGTCGAGGACCTCTATGCCGATCCGAACATTGATGCAGTCTATATCACCACCCCGCATAACACGCATATCACCTATCTTCGCGCCGCTCTGGCAGCTGGCAAGCACGTGCTCTGTGAGAAGGCCATCACCCTCAACTCCTCCGAGCTCGACGAGGCCCGTGCCATTGCCGACGAGCATAACGTGGTCCTCATGGACGCCACTACGGTGCTCCACATGCCCCTGTATCAAGAGCTGCGCCGCCGCATGGATGCCGGCGAGTTTGGCTGCATGAACCTCGCCCAACTCAACTTTGGCAGCTATAAGGAGTACGGCGATCTGACCAACCGCTTCTATAACCGCAACCTCGCCGGCGGCGCTATGCTCGACATCGGCGTCTATGCGCTTTCCGTTATGCGCCTGTTTATGGCAAGCCAGCCCGCTGAGGTCGTTTCGCTGGGCAACACCTGTGAGACCGGTGTCGACGTTGCGGGCGGCATCGTCTGCCGTAATGCCGAGCAACAGCTGGGCGTCGTGAGCCTTACGCTCCACTCCAAGCAGCCCAAGCGCTCGGTCATCAGCTTTGACAAGTGCTATATCGAGGTTAACGAGTATCCGCGTGCCGATCACGCGACCATCGTGTGGACTGCGGACGGCCACCGCGAGGAGGTCCACGCTGGCACCGAGGCTTACGCCCTTTGCTATGAGATGGCCGATCTTGAGAAGGCCGTTGCCGGCGACGACTCCAAGCGCGAGCTGCTGGATTATGCTTCTGATGTTATGGAGCTTATGACCAAGCTTCGCGCCGACTGGGGAGTCGTGTACCCCGAGGAGGAGTAAGCGATGCTAGCGGAAGATAGGCTCAATGCGATTGTGTCGATGGTGCAGCAGGCTGGCTCGGTTACTGTGCCAGAGCTTGCCGAGGCCCTGGGCGTGACACCGTCCACCATTCGCCGTGACTTGCAAACGCTCGACCGCGCGCATCGTATCGCCAAGGTGCACGGTGGGGCGACGAGCCTTGAGCGCGCGCACGTGACGCGCGACCTAACGCTTAATGAGCGTAGTGATCTCCATAACGATGACAAGGAGCGCATCTGCGCCCGTGCCGCGGCCCTGGTGGAGCCCGATAGCTTTGTGTATATCGATTCGGGCTCCACGACCCTCAAGCTCATCGAGCATCTTCCGTGCCTTGAGGGTGTCACCTATGTGACCGATTCCGTGCTCCATGCTCAGCATCTCGCCCTGCGTGGTATGCGCACCGTGGTGCTAGGCGGCGAGCTCAAGCCCGAGACCGAGGCGCTCGTCGGTCCCGATGCCTTGGCAACCCTGGACCGCTATAACTTCAACTGCGGTTTTTGGGGTTCCAATGGCATCGCCGCCGAGCAAGGTCTCACCACACCGGATATCGAGGAAGCGCAGGTCAAGCGTATCTCGATGCGTCATACCGCCAGACGCTTCGTAATCTCGGACGCCAGTAAATTTGGCATGGTGGCGCCCGTCAAGTTCGCGGACTTCCGCGACGCGACAATCATTACCGCAGGCGAGGTGCCTGCCAAGTACCAGACGATGGACAACGTCATCACGGTCTAGCAGCAGGGGACGGGCTAAAACCAAAACTACCACAAAGGTGCCTGTCCC
>CABSBA010000272.1 GCA_902475825.1 uncultured Collinsella sp.
GTCGCCGGCGGGAACGTCGGTGTTGGGGCCGATGTGGCGATAGAGCTCGGTCATGAAGGACTGGCAGAAGTGCATGATCTCGTTGTTGGACTTGCCCTTGGGGTCAAAGTCGGAGCCGCCCTTGCCGCCGCCCATGGGCAGGGTGGTCAGGCTGTTCTTGAAGGTCTGCTCGAAGCCGAGGAACTTGATGACGCCCTCGTTCACGGTCGGATGGAAGCGCAGGCCGCCCTTGTAGGGTCCAATGGCAGAGTTGAACTCGACGCGATAGCCGCGGTTGACCTGAACCTTGCCCTGGTCGTCAACCCAGGGAACACGGAACATGACGATGCGCTCGGGCTCGACGAGGCGCTCCAGCAGAGCGGCCTCCTCGTACTCGGGATGGGCGTCGAGCGCCGGCTGGATGGTGCCGAGGATCTCGGTCGCGGCCTGAATGAACTCAGGCTGCTCGGGATAGCGGGCCTTGAGCTCTTCGAGAACTTTCTGCGTGTAGCTCATGCTTCCTCCAATGATGGGAAACGAAAAATGTTGGTCGCGGCACCCTATGCGCCGCGAGCTTTATCGTGTATGGATAATATCGCACTGTTGCGGCAAAGTTTCGCATAAGCCGACGAGCAGATGTTTCGTTTTGATTACGATGCAGGTAGAGGCGTTTTTGAGCACCCAACGCGCAAATCGCGTGTTTCGAAGCTGTTTCGTCCACATGTTCCAAACCACCACATTGGGCACCTTTGTGGTGGTGATGGTGGTTAGAGGACGAGCTGATGGTAGTCGGCAGGGGTTATGCGGCCCTCGGTGGCGGCGCGGAAGGCGGCGAGCGCATCGCCCGAGAACGGCATGGCCCAGCACAGCCCGCAGCCTGCGGTGATGGAGCCGGGCAGCGGCATGATGCGCCCGGGCACACCGGCGGCAAGACACAGCTGTTCGCATTCCATCACATCGTAAGTGCTATCGAACGAAACGATGATCTTGCGTTCGTGATCGGAGGCATCGCCAAACGAGGCCTCGCGGTGCGACTCGCGATACGCAGCCGCCGCTGCCTCTTCCTCGGCCGTATGTCCACAGCCGCCACAGCCGCAGGTGCAAGGCTCGGACCCATCGCAAGTGCAAGGTTCCCCGGTATCGGGGCAAATATCATGTGACACGGCATCTCCCGTCATTGATGTGTGCAGATCTAGGCGAGCAACTCGGCCGCCGCAAACTCCTCGGGCGTATTGACGTTCTCGAAGCAGAGCGTCGAGCCCGCGGCCTTAACGATCTGCGGCTCATCCATATAACCGGCCTGAACGCGATTGATTAAGCAGCGAATGCGCTGTCGGTCGCAGGAGAGCAGCTCTTGGGCAACCGGCGTACACGCGTCACGGCGCCAGACGGCACAAAGCGGCTCAATCCCCCGCTCCTCGCGCGGCACGCACACGTCGAGCGCCTCGGCCTCGACACAGCCAGCAAGGGCACCGATTAGCTCCGAAGAGACAAACGGCATATCACAGGCGACGATCGCCACGAGAGGCAGCCGGGCCGCAGCCAACGAGCTCGCGATGCCGCGCATGGCGCCCGCCGAGCCTTCAAGGTCAGCCACCACACGCGGCACCAGGCCGCCAAACGCGCGCTCCTCAAGGTAGGCAAGCTCGCTGGGACGCGACGTCGTCACGACCAACTCGCCGGCAACTGGCGCCAGCCGACCCAGCACGCGTTCGATGAGCGGCTCGCCGCAAAACGCCATGCGAGCCTTATCACAGCCCATGCGCGACGACAACCCGCCCGCCTGGACGACACAAGAAAGATCGGCACGTCTTACGGTAGTCATACGGCAAAACACCTCCATCGGCATGCTCGAAACCCGGTGCACGAAGCTAAATACAGCCACCGAAATAGCGGCGCTACGAAAAGCTCGTGCAAAAACAAAACAGCGCCTTTGCGGCACGCAGCAAGACCGCGAGCACAAAAGCGCTGGTAGCGTATGGCGGGAACGTATGTGAATCGAACACATCCAAGACGTTTTGCACGCCTCGCAACGGTTTTGAGGACCGCGGAGCCCACCGGAGCCCATCCGTTCCCAAGTGCGGAGGTATTTTACCAAACCGAGC
>CABSBA010000273.1 GCA_902475825.1 uncultured Collinsella sp.
AGGATCTTGCATGTGCGGTTTTGTCGGTTTTACCGGTACAGATGAACAGAGTGAGCTGGTTCTCACGGCCATGATGAATCGCATCATCCACCGTGGTCCCGATATGGGCGGCCAGCATATCGTCGACAACGTTGCCCTTGGTTTTCGTCGTCTTTCGATTCTCGATCTTTCCGAAGCTGGAGCCCAGCCCATGTCGAGCGACGACGGCAAGGTCACGATTGTCTTCAACGGAGAGATCTACAACTTCCAGGAGCTTCGCGCCGAGCTGGAGGCGGCCGGCTACGCCTTCCACTGCAACGCTGATACCGAAGTCCTGGTACACGGTTACGAGGAGTGGGGCGAGGACCTGGTCAACCGTCTGCGCGGCATGTACGCGTTCGTGATTCACGACCAGAACAAGAACAAACTCTTTGGTGCTCGTGACATCTTTGGTATCAAGCCGTTCTATTACTACCAGGCATCCGATGGCTCGCTGCTGTTTGGCTCCGAGATCAAGAGCTTCCTGGACCATCCCAAGTTTGAGAAGGCTGTCAACCACGACGCGCTGCGCCCCTACCTGACGCTGCAATTCCCCGCCACGGAGGAGACCTTCTTTAAGGGCGTGTTCAAGCTTGCCCCGGCGCATTGCTTTACGTATGACCTGACGACCAACACCATGGACATCAAGCGTTACTGGAGCTGTGACTTCACCGACGACAACTCCAAGACCTTCGAGGAGTACGTGGACGAGTGCGACAAGGTCGTGCACGAAAGCGTCGCTGCGCACCGAATCGCCGATGTTAAGGTTGGTTCGTTCCTCTCCGGCGGTGTCGATTCCAGCTACATCGCTGCCTGCCTCATGCCCGACACCACGTATTCTGTCGGCTTCGATTACAAGAACTTCAACGAGACCAACTACGCCGCCGAGCTTTCCGACAAGCTGGGCATCAAGAACGTGCGCAAGATGATTACCGCCGACGAGTTCTTTGATGCACTGCCCGATATCCAGTACCACATGGACGAGCCGCAATCGAACCTGTCCAGCGTGCCGCTGTACTATCTGGCGCAGATGGCTTCCAAGGAGGTCACCGTCGTCCTTTCGGGCGAGGGTGCCGACGAGCTGTTTGCCGGCTATGAGTGGTACGAGGACACCCCCGAGATGCGCACCTTTAAGAAGCGCGTGCCGCTCGGCGTACGTCGCGCCCTGGGCTCACTCGTTCAGCATCTCCCCTACTTTAAGGGCCACAACTTCCTGACGAAATGCGCCGAGGTTCCCGAGCGCTGGTATGTGGGTCAGGCAAAGGTGTTCGATCCCTCCGAGGTCGACGAGGTGCTCAAGCCCGCTTATGACACCGGCAAGAACGCCGCCGAGATGTGCGCCGAGTACTACAAGCAGGTTCCCAACTGCTGCGAGCTTTCCAAGAAACAGTATCTGGATATGAACATGTGGCTGCCGGGCGACATTCTGCTCAAGGCCGACAAGATGTGCATGGCGCATTCTCTGGAGCTTCGCGTCCCGTTCCTGGACAAGAAGGTCATGGAGTTTGCAGAGCACATTCCCGCCAACTACCGTGTTAACGAAGAAGGCTGCAAGCTCGTCCTGCGTCACGCCGCCAACCGCACGCTGCCCGACGAGTGGGCAACGCGCAAGAAGGTGGGCTTCCCCGTACCGGTCAAGTTCTGGCTGCGCCAGCAAAAGTACTACGACTACGTAAAGGAATACTTCACCGCGCCGTGGGCTGCTGATTTCTTTGACACCGATGCGCTCATGAAACTGCTCGACGATCACTTTGAGGGCCGTGCGCTCAACCAGCGCAAGATCCTTCCTCATCTGGTACAAACGCTTCTTTATCGACGAGGGCAAGGGCGCCGAAGTCGCCGCTTAGATTTCGTTATGAATTAGCGGTGAACAGCGCGGGGTTTCCGCTATACTCAATCCCTGCGGGCGATTGGCGCAACGGTTAGCGCAGGTGCTTTACACGCACAAGGCTGGGGGTTCGAATCCCTCATCGCCCACCACTGATTTGATAGGCTCCCAGCGATGGGGGCCTTTCCTTTTTGGGCCCATCGCAGAGGGATTCGAAC
>CABSBA010000274.1 GCA_902475825.1 uncultured Collinsella sp.
TGTCGTGGGCGACAATGCAACCTTTTACCGCTCCGACGGCGCCGTGGTGACGCACCAGGTGTACGAGATCGACCCTGTGGCGCAGACGATTAGCACGCAGGGAATCGCAAACAAAAATGCAGATGGAACCATCATGCACGACGCCGAGCAGACGCCTTTTTCACGCGTGATCGGTGTCGTTTCTTTTTGTGTCCCTTACCTGGGCTTCGTTAACGCATATTGCACGACGATGCCCGGTTTGCTTGTTGTGGTGGCCGTTCTGGCGCTGCTGGTCGCGGCGTCGATAGTGCTCGATCGGGTGGTTCCCGACGAGCCTGCGGGCAAGCATGCCCGCGCGCATGCGAAGGGGCGGCGTTCATAGCGGCAGGGGAGAGGTGTCGGCGACGGCAAGGGTCGTTGCCGGGGAAGTCGATTTTCGAAAGGAAGAGGACGATGGAAAACAAGAAGAAAAAGCGCTACGGCATCATTGCCGCCTTGCTGCTGCTGGTACTGGCTGCCGGCGTGGGCACCTACGCCTGGCTGTCGGCGACCGACTTTAAGACGAACGAGTTCACGGTTGGCAGCATCGACAAGCCCGAAGTGAAGCCCGATCCTGATCAGCCGAACAAGCCCGGCGACAAGCCCACGAACCCCTCAGTGGATGGTTATCTGTTCGAGACCAAATGGGACCCTAGTAAAGATCACAAGATGATTCCGGGCTCCTCGATGGATAAGAACCCTAATGTGGGCATCGGCAAAGATTCTGATCCTTCTTATGTGTTCATCTACGTGAAGAACGCCATCGTGGAGGATGGTGAAGGCGCGCTTGCTAAGACCCCGTACTTCAGTCTTAAAAATGGCTGGGAGCCGGTTGCTGCTGACCAGGTGAAGAACAACGGCACCGAAGGCCAGTACGTGAGTGGTCTGTTCATGTATACCGCTGATGGCACCGGCCGGCCTGCCCAGCTTACTCCCGCTGGTGGCAAGGCCGCTTACACCGGTGAGCTGTTCGACACCGTGAATATCCCGGCTGATATGAACAGCGCGGATGTCGTCACCGATCCCGCTATGACGGTCTCCTGCTATATCTTCGGCGCTGACCAGGGTGGTGCCGAGAACGCCATCGCGCAGGCCAAGGTTTGGGCTGAAAGCAAGAAGTAATCACACTCCTCCCCACCGAGATCCCGGCCCGCTTCCCATCCCCATTTTCGGGCCGGGATCTCGGTCCCCCTTTGATCGACGATTGGCGAACGTAATGCTCAACAATCTTTCCGACAATCAGAAACGCACCTTGGCGCTTGCCGCGATGGCGCTGTTGGCCCTGGCGTGCCTGTGTGGCACGCTGGCTTTTACCGTTGATATGGTTCCGGCGAACAACGTTCTATCGTTTGGCAGCGTGAAGGTACGAGTCTGCGAATACACCCTAAACGAGCAGGGCGAGGAGATTCCGTTTGAGGCCAACGAGCACGGGGACTATCCCGACACCAAGGCCAGTGGCTCTGACATCAGCCGCATTGTGCGCGTGGAGAACGCCGGTGCGCAGCCTGAGTACGTTCGCGCTCGTCTGCGCATGACGTCAGTGGCGCCCGACGGTTCGAGTGCGGATGCCTCGGGCAACGTTGCCTTTCACGTGAACACGGGCGAGGGGTCCCCGTGGATCGATGGCGGCGATGGGTGGTACTACTACCGCGGATTGGCTGGGCGTGGCGGCATGCTCGACCCCGGCGCCATGACGGAAAGCCTCATGGACTCGCTGTGCTTCGTGGGCGACTACAACGAGGCCGCGCGCGGTGGCTCATTCAAACTTGATATCGACGTTCAGGCCGTGCAGGCCAAAAATCAGCAGGCAAACGATACCGTCCTCGACGTGCTCGACGTCGTGGGCTGGCCGGAGGCGAACTAGCCTATGAAGATCAAGAGCATGAACCGAGGTGTGCTTAGCAGGCTGATTGCCGTCGCGGCGATTGCCCTTTGCTGCGTTATGGCGCTGCCGGCGGTGGCGCATGCCGAGACTGCGCCCGAGGCATCGCCGCCCTGAAGTATCTGGACCGCGACGAGCGCAAGTACGACGCCTTCAA
>CABSBA010000275.1 GCA_902475825.1 uncultured Collinsella sp.
AGAACGCTTACGGCTCGCCATGGTGCCTGTGGCGATAGCGGCTGTTCCCGCAAGGGCGGCTGCAACGATGGCTGCGCTCGAGGCGTCGCCGGTTGCTGCGAGTTTGCCGGCGATCTTGGCTCCCGTGGCTGCAACTGCAACGGTCTTGGTCGTCTTCGTGCCCTCGGACTTGGAACCCTCGGGCTTGGTCTCGCCTGGCTTCTCCTCGGGTTTGATCTCCTCGGGAGGCGCGATGACCGTGCTCTTGGCGACAGCTTCGTTATAGGGGGAGTCGATCACAGCGTCGCCCGTGCCGATGGTTTGACCCACCACGTAGAAGATGCCGTCATCGAGTTCTTCCTTGTTGCGATAGCCAATGATCTTGCCGCCTGTGGGCGTCTGGATGGGAGCGCCTTCGATCTCGATGGTGCCGATTGTCTCGCCGTCCGCGCTCACGGCAAGGGCGAAGATTGCCGCCGTGTCTCCCTCAGCTGTGACCTTACTGCGGACAATCGAGATGGTCGCGGGCGTGATGCCCTCCTTGGTCCGGGCAAAGATGCCGATGTTCACGCCCCTATGCTCGGGAATGACCGCGCCGCTTTGGTCGTTGCTGTAGTGATCGGGGCCGTCGCTACCGGACTCGACATAGCGGGCTATAGCCTTGACAACGGAGTCACTAATGTAGATGTGACCACCCGCTTCGTTGGGGTAGTAGTTTCTGGTGGAGATTGCGGTCGAGAACTGGCCTTCTGCGAACGCATCCACGATCGAGCCGTTCTTGATGACGATGTCGTCCTCGTCGGTGAAGAGGGCGCTGGCTTCATCGTTCCCTGCACTTGCACGGACCGTTACGGTTGCGCCATCGAACGTGATGCCCTTGTAGACATAGATGCCATACCCAACGCCACTTGCGTTGAGGGAAGCGTTCGTGACCGTGAGGCTGTTTTTACCGTCGATGGCGGCGTCTTCCTCGGAGCTTGCCTTGACCTGGCTGCCACCCGAGATCTCGATGTTGCCGTCGGCCCAAATCGCATTGTCTTTGATAGAGCTTGCCTCTACCTTGCCGCCGCCCTTTATGATGAGGTTCTCGTTAGCATCGATACCCTGATCCTCGGTGGCCTTGGCGGTGACGGTTCCGCTGTTGTCGATCGTGATGTTGCCGTCGGCCCTGATGCCATCCGAATCGCCCGTGGCGTTAACGTTTCCCGAGCCCTTGATGGTGACATCGCCCCCGGCATCGATGGCATCGTGCTCGGTGCTCGTGGCGTTGACAGTGCCAGCGCCGTCGATGTTGATGCTGCCGACGGAAGTGATGGCGTCACGAGAAGACGTCACGTTGAGCGTGCTGGACGCGTCGCCCTGAATATTAAGCTCGGCGTTCTCGTTCGCGCCATCCTTAACCTTGATGCCACGGCCGTTCTCGTTGGTGACGGTGTTATTGCCCGAGTAGCTTACGTTGAGCTTGCCCTCGGCCTGGATCGCGCCGCCGTTATAGCCGTTGAGCTTCATGTCGTCGGCGCCGTCCCAGGCCCAGGTGCCGGCCTCGTCGCCTGCTGCAGTGTTGTACTGAGTGCCGCCGACGTTGACCCACTCGGCCGCGAGCGAGACGCTCGGCATGAGCAGCGAGCTCACCGTGAGCGCGCAGGCCAGGCCGCAGACGATGCGGCGGGTCACGCGACGCCAGCTGCCGTGCGCGAGCAGCATGCGGCGGCGCACGTCGGGCTCGACAAAATGGGCTCCAGAGGTTTTGTCATTGCGCTTGGGGGTCGTGAACAAGGCGGCCATGGTTACTCCCATCCTCATAGGGCCTATGCGATTAAGCCCAGCATATCTGCAGGATGTAGCCGGCGGTAGTGCCGTTTTGAGGGCAAAATGTCCAAAATTCGGTAACCAATACATCGCGCGTCCGTGCGTTGCCTGGCTTTAAAAGAAAAGCGCGGAGCCGCTTGATGCGACTCCGCGCTTTGGTGTTCTGCTTTGGCAGTTTTGCCGCTACGCTACGAAGAAGTAGACGAGGAAGGCAAGGGCTGCGATCCACATGAGCGGTT
>CABSBA010000276.1 GCA_902475825.1 uncultured Collinsella sp.
CCCCGCAGGAAAACGACGAGGTGCTGGCTGCGTTTGCCGCGCTGGTGAAGGAGGAGATGTAGATGGACCGCTATGCTGAGGTAACCCGCAAGACGGGGGAGACCGACATTGTCGTCAAGCTCGACCTGGACGGGAGCGGCGTGTGCGATATCTCGACCGGCGTGCCGTTTTTCGACCACATGCTCAACGCCTTTGGTCGCCATGGCCTGTTTGATCTGACGGTACACGTGGTGGGCGACGTTGAGGTCGACGCGCATCACACCGTCGAGGACACGGGCATTGTGCTGGGCGAGGCGTTTTGCCAAGCGCTGGGCGACAAGGCGGGCATTACGCGCTTTGCCGACGCGGCGATTGCCATGGACGAGACGCTCGTGATGGCCGCCGTGGATATCTCGGGCCGCGGGCAGGCCTATTGCGAGCTGCCCGTGCCGACCGAGCGCGTGGGCAGCTTTGATACCGAGCTGGCCGTCGAGTTTTTCTATGCCTTTGCGCGCGATGCCAAGCTCACGCTGCACGTGCGCGAACTGGCGGGCGGTAACTCGCATCATATCATCGAGGCCGCCTTTAAGGCCGTGGGCCGCACGATGCGTCACGCCTGCGAGCTCGATCCCCGCGTGCAAGGCATCCCCAGCACCAAGGGCTCGCTGTAACCTGCCAAAAAGGGACAGGTTTATTTTGGCAGGTTTTATCTGCGGAAATGCTGTCTCATGTGGTGGGTGAACGTTTAACCGACCAAAATAAACCTGTCCCTTTTTGGCAGGTTTTGAATGGGAAAAGGGAGGGTCGCGTGGGCGAACCGAAGATCGTGGTGGTCGACTACCACAAGGGCAACTTGTCGAGCGTCGTGCGCGGGCTTGCGCGCGCTGGTGCTGCCGCCTGCACGTCGGACGATCCGGAGCAGATCCGTAACGCCGACGGCCTGGTCATCCCGGGCGTGGGCGCGTTCTATGACGCGATCGCCTTTATGCGCCAGAGCGGCGAGGAGACGGCCGTGCTCGATGCCGTTGCCGCTGGAACTCCGCTGCTCGGCATCTGTCTGGGCCTTCAGCTATTTTTTGCGCGTGGCAACGAGGGCGTACCTGCGGACGAGGGCATGGCCGCCGACGGCAACACCCCCGAGCAGGTTGACGGTCCCTGGGTCGATGGCCTGGGCATCATGCGCGGCTCGTGCACGCGCTTGGAATCGAGCCGCCTGAAGGTGCCGCACGTGGGCTGGGACCAGGTGCACATGACGCCCGCCGGCGCGGCCGACCCGCTGCTCGCCGGTTTTGCCGAGGGTGCCAACATGTATTTCACCCACAGCTATGCGGTGGCCGATGACACCGATGCCGCCGATGTGCTGGCACGCACACACTATACGCGGAGCTTCCCATGCATCGTGCGCCATGGCAACGTGTGGGGCTGCCAGTTCCATCCCGAGAAATCCTCCGCGCTGGGTCAGCGCATTCTTAAGAACTTCGTCAACATCGTCGAGGAGGGTGGCCGATGATCCTGTTCCCCGCAATCGATCTGATCGGCGGCAAGGTCGTGCGCTTGGAGCGCGGCGACCGCAGCCGCTGCAAGGTATATTCCGACGACCCCGTGGCCGTCGCCCGTTCGTTTGCCGAGCAGGGCGCAAGCTGGGTGCACGTCGCCGACCTGTCCGCTGCCTTTGGTGAGGACGAAGACACATGCGCTGCCAACTCGGCGGCGATTAAGGCCATCTGCGGCGTCGACGGTCTGTCCGTGGACGTGGGCGGCGGTGTCCGCTCACTCGCGCGCATCGATGAGCTGGCCGGCTATGGTGCTCGCCGCATTGCGCTGGGCACCGTGCTGGTGACCGAGCCGGGTTTTGCCGAGGTGGTGGCCCAAGGCTTTGGCGGGCTGTTGGTGGCAGATATTGCCGCGCGCGACGGCCAGGTCAAGGTGAATGGCTGGCGCGACGGTGCGGGCGTGGCGCTCGACGATGCCGTGGCGCAGCTCACCGAGCTGGGCTTTAAGCATCTGGTGTATACCGACATCGCGCGCGATGGCATGCAG
>CABSBA010000277.1 GCA_902475825.1 uncultured Collinsella sp.
GCCGTACGAATGCCGTGAACCGTCAGGCCAAAACCGGTAGACGAGACAATCTCGTCAATCGTAAAACAGCGGCCGTCGACCCAGCAGACGGTAACCGGCACGACTTGTCCGCCCGCGAGGATGCGGGCCACGACGTCCACATACTGCTTGTGCACGCGTCGAGTTTTGCCATCTGTCTGTCGATATTCCATGCCTCCTATTATCGAACGCATGTTTGCATATTGTAAAGCGAACAGACTGTGGTTTTGGGATGTCGGGGCGCGCGCACGTGTCCTCATGGTGTGCTAGCAAAAAGAACACCCGCGGTCAACAGGGCAAATATTCAATGTTAGTGCCAAAAAATTCACTTCTCCCATCAGAACTCGGAAAAGAAACCCACAGGAGGTGATACGATTTATCATGTTTTTGTAACGTGCCTGCAAACTTCGAGAAAGCCCATATATGGACGTAACGTTCTCAACCTTCCTCGGCCAAATTGTGTCGAACCCAGTCCTTGCCGTCACCGTGATCCTCGCGCTCGGCGCCATCTTCGTCAATGGATGGACCGACGCGCCCAACGCCATCGCGACCTGCGTCACTACGCGTTGCATGCCCGCCCGCGCCGCCATTCTCATGAGCGCCGCATTCAACTTCCTCGGCGTGCTCATCATGACGCACTTTAACGCGAGCGTCGCCAACACCATCTCACATATCGTCGACTTTGGCGGAAATAGCACCATGGCGCTCGCCTGCCTATGTGCGGCGCTGTTCTCCATCGTCGTCTACGGCGCCACAGCGTCGCGTTTTGGCATCCCCACCTCGCAAAGCCACAGCCTTATCGCCGGCCTGACCGGTGCCGCTATCGCCCTCGGCGGCGCGAGCAGCGTCAACGTCCACGAGTGGATGAAGGTCATCTACGGCCTGGCGCTCTCCATCGGCCTGGGCTTTGTCATGGGCTGGGTCCTGTGTAAGCTCGTCTCGATTCTTTTCGCCGCCGCCAACAGGCGACGTGCCAATGTCTTCTTTAAATACGCTCAGATCGCGAGCGCTGCGGCCATGAGCTTTATGCACGGCGCGCAGGATGGACAGAAGTTCATCGGCGTGCTCTTTTTAGGTGTCGCCTTTGCTAGCGGGCAGACGAGCGTCGGCGACGCCGGCATCCCCATCTGGATCATGCTGTTGTGCTCGGCAACCATGGGCATCGGCACCAGCGTGGGCGGCGAGCGCATCATCAAGTCCGTCGGCCAGAGCATGGTCAAGCTCGAGAAATACCAGGGCTTCTCTGCCGACCTCGCAGGCGCCGCGAACCTGTTACTTGCTACCCTCACCGGCATCCCCGTGTCCTCCACGCACATCAAGACCTGCGCCATCATGGGCGTCGGTGCGGTCAAGCGCCTCTCAGCCATCAACTTCGGCGTGGTCAAGGACATGATGTTCACGTGGTTCTTCACCTTCCCCGCCTGCGGACTCATCAGCTTTGTCATGGCCAAGCTGTTCATGATGTTCCTCTAGCCACGCCGAGCGTCCATCCGGACCGCAATACCTCGCCCACCCGTCTTCGCCTCGAAAGGACCCACCCATGGCAAAGAAACCCGATTCGTTCTACTTTGACAACTACGTCGCCTGCGCCGACCTTGCCGTCCAAGCCGCAGAGTTGCTCATCAAGATTTTTGAGAACTTTGACCCCGCGCAGATCCACGACATGCTCGATAAGATGCATGCGATTGAGCATGCGGCCGACAAGAAGCACCATGAGCTCGAAGACGCCCTGCTCACTGCCTTTATCACCCCGCTTGAGCGCGAGGATCTGGACCTGATGAGCTGCGCGCTCGACACCGTGCTTGATCGTATCGAGGGCGTCGTGCAACGCGTCTACTTCACCAACATCCAGAGCATCCACCCCGATGCCATCGTCATCGCCCACAAGGTGACCGACGCCTGCCGCGCCATGAAGGACCTGATGGTCGAGCTGCCCAACTACCGCAAGTCCAAGACCCTGCGCGAGCTCGTCATCCAGATCAACAC
>CABSBA010000278.1 GCA_902475825.1 uncultured Collinsella sp.
GGACCCAATAGGCACCGCCTCGCCCTCGGATGCTCGCTCCGCCTCATCCAAGTTGGAAAGCGTGAGGATGTCGTTAACGAGCGCTGCCAGGCGGCCCGCCTCGCGATAGATGCGACCGCCAAAGTTGCGCAGATCGTCCTCGCCCTCGACCATGCCGTTTGCAATAAGCTCGGCGTAGCCCGAAATCGCGGTAAGCGGGGTCTTGAGCTCATGAGTGATATTGGCCGTGAACTCGCGACGCATGCGGTCGTTATCGGCCAGCACCGCCATCTGGCGTTTAAGCTCCTGGCGCTGCGACTCAATGCGCTCGAGCATGGGAACCATCTCGGTGTAGGCATGTTCATAGCTACGGCGCGGGTGGTCCAAATCGACCTCCTGCAGCGGCGCAATGATGGCACGGGATTCGCGGCGCGCAAGGAAAAACGAAAGCACCGCGCCCGCCACCGCGATAAGCAGCATCGGCGCCACCAACGAGAGCAAAATCGCCGCAACGCCAGGCTGAGCCTGTGCCAAACGAACGACCTGACCGTTATCAAGGGCGACGGCGCGATATAGCATAATCTCGTCGAGCGTGGCGCTCGAGCGCTCCGCGGAGCCCGAACCGCTCTCAAGGGCCTCAACGACCTCGGGGCGATCGCCATGGTTGGGCAACGTGGAAGGAGACGCCTCGTTGTCGTAGGCGACCGATCCATCCCTGTTGATCAGCGTGATACGAAGGTCCTCGCGATCGAGGCTTCGCAAAAATGCGATGGGTTCCTTCTGCTCGTTTAAGGCGGCGGCAATAAGCTCGGTTTCTTGCGAAAGGTTGGCACTCGTGGCATCTGCCAAGGTGTTTTGCACAAAGAACGCACCCAACACCGTAAACGCCAAAATGACGGACATTGCGCAGACAAATATCGTCGCAAACACGCGATGCGAGAGCGTGTGTTTTCCCTGAGGGGCAAAGACCACGGGCTACTCCTCCGTTGCGGCGTCCGCAATGCCGGCATCTTCGGTATCGCCACCAGCGGAAGGCTCGGCCAGACGATAGCCCACGCCGCGCACTGTCTCGATAGCGCTGGCACGCTCGCCGAGCTTTTGGCGAAGCGTCTGTACGTGCACGTCGACGGTACGCGAGCCGCCATCGAAGTCCCAGCCCCACACGCTCTGCAGCAGCGACTCGCGAGTAAAGACCACACCGGGTTTGCGCATAAGATACTCGAGCAAATCGAACTCGCGCAAGGTGAGTTTGAGCGGCTCGCCGGCAACGGTCACTTCGCGATGGCTGGGCGAAAGCACGATATCGCCCACGCTGAGCACATCGCTCGCCTGCTTGACCATGCCGCCGCGGCGCAGCAGCGCACGGCAACGGCTGGCAAGCTCCATGAGCGAAAACGGCTTGGTCAGATAATCGTCGGCACCGCCATCGAGCGCCATCACCTTATCGAGCTCGGTATCCTTGGCAGTGAGCATCATGATGGGCACCGTCGCCGTCAGGCGATCGGCACGCAGACGACGCATAATTGCCAAGCCGTCGGTATCGGGCAGCATGATGTCGAGCAGGACGGCATCGGGTACCCGTCGCGCCACGGCGGCCTTAAACTCGCCATCGCACGAAAAGCCCTCGGCCTCGATCCCCTGTTTGCGCAGCGCATAGACCGTCAAATCCCTGATGTTTTCATCGTCCTCGACGTAATAGATCATGTTGAACCCCTTTGCGGCCGGCATGACCGCATCTTAACCCTAAAGGTACCTTTACCAGATGGTATCAGCCAAAACGTCCCGTCAAATAATCCGCCGTGCGCGGGTCGGCGGGATTTTTAAAGAGCTGAGCGGCGGACGCGTGCTCCACCAACTCACCCAGCAAGAAGAACGCGACCGAGTCGGAGATACGCGCTGCCTGCTGCATATTGTGCGTAACGACCACGAGTGTGCAGGTCTCTTTGAGCTCGCAGGCCAGCTGTTCAACCACCAGCGTCGACACGGGGTCGAGAGCGCTCGTGGGCTCGTCCATCAGCAG
>CABSBA010000279.1 GCA_902475825.1 uncultured Collinsella sp.
ACCCTTGCGGCGAGGGCGCCGGATATGCCGGCGGCATCATGAGCGCCGCCACCGACGGCATCCGTTGCGCCGAGGCGCTGATAGCAGACCTCTAGTGCACGAACTCCCGCGTCCGAACGATACAAGCCCCAAGCTCCACAGGGAACTCGGGGCCTGTTCGCTACTTCCTGAATCGTGCACCCTGGCGTTTTCTGCCCGAAGCAAAGGTAGAGCCCTTGCGAGCCTGCGAACGCAAACGCTCGATCGTTTCGTCCTCAGATGCGCCCTCGAGCATCGCCCGAATCTGAACGACGGCATCGCGCAGACGTGCCGCCTCCTCAAAGTCCATGGCGGCGGAAGCGTTACGCATGTCTTCCTCCATGGTCTCGACGATCCGCACGAGCTCGTCATGCGGTAGCCCTTCCAGCTGCTCGGCAAGCGTCTGCTCGGGTGCCACCGTCTCCGGCGCGGCGCCCTCGCCGTTTTCGTCGGGTGTATAGAACGCACCGTGACCCAGCGAATCGCCTCTCGAGCGTCCCTTCGAGCCCACAGTCTTTTCGGCCTCGGCAATAAAGCTCGAAATGTCGTTAATGGCCTTGCGGACCGTCTTGGGCACAATGCCATGCTCTTCGTTATATGCCATCTGAATCTCGCGACGGCGCTGCGTCTCCTCGATGGCTTCTTTCATCGAATCGGTCACAACGTCTGCATACATGATGACCTCGCCGTCTGCATTACGGGCCGCACGGCCAATCGTCTGAATCAACGAACGGCGGTTGCGCAAGAAGCCTTCCTTGTCAGCGTCGAGAATTGCCACCAGAGAGACCTCGGGAAGGTCTAGACCCTCGCGGAGCAGGTTGATGCCGACGAGAACATCAATCTTTCCCTCGCGAAGCGTTCGCAGGATCTCGACACGGTCCATCGTCGCTGTATCGGAGTGCATGTAATTGACCTTAATGCCGGCATCAAGCAGATGGTCGGTCAGGTCCTCGGCCATGCGCTTGGTGAGCGTGGTCACCAGCACGCGCTCCTTGCGGGCAACGCGCTCGCGAATCTCGTCCTCAAGATCGTCAATCTGCCCACGAACCGGACGCACATCGATCTTGGGGTCGAGCAGGCCGGTCGGACGAATAATCTGCTCAACGTCGTTCTGGCTAACCCGCAGCTCATAGTCGCCCGGCGTGGCCGAGACGTAGATGAACTGGGGAATCCTCGCCTCAAACTCATCGAAACGAAGCGGGCGGTTATCGAGTGCCGAAGGCAGACGAAAACCATGCTCCACCAGCGTCACCTTACGCGAGCGGTCGCCTTCGTGCATGCCGCGGATCTGCGGCACCGTTACATGGCTCTCGTCGATGATGCAGAGCATATCCTTAGGAAAGTAATCGATCAGGGTAAACGGCGGCTCGCCCGGTTTTCGGCCGTCCAGATGACGCGAGTAGTTCTCGATACCGTTACAGAAACCCATGGTCTCGAGCATCTCGAGATCATAGTCGGTGCGCTGCTGCAGACGCTGTGCCTCGAGCAGCTTATCAGTCGCCTTGAGCTCGGCCACACGCTTCTCGCACTCTTCACTGATTGATTTCAGAGCCGCTTTGACCTTAGGCTTCTCAGTCACGTAGTGCGAGGCCGGCCACACGGGAATGGCCTCGTACTCACGCAGCATCTCGCCGGTGACCTCGTCGATCTCGGCAATCAGCTCGACCTCGTCGCCAAAGAACTCAAACCGCAACGGATGCTCGGCATAGGGCGGATACACGTCGACGACATCGCCGCGCACGCGGAAGGTGCCACGTGCCAAATCATAGTCATTGCGATCGTACTGGATATCGATAAGCGCATGGATAAAGTCATCGCGCTCGAGCGGCACCTTCTTGTCGACGTTCGGAGCTAGGCCAGCATAGTCCTCGGGAGAGCCAATGCCATAGATACACGAGACCGATGCGACGACGATCACATCGCGTCGAGATAGCAGCGATGC
>CABSBA010000280.1 GCA_902475825.1 uncultured Collinsella sp.
GGAGGCGAGGGCGACGGCCTTGGTATCGAGCCGGGCCGCCCGCTTAAGATTTGGTTGGGTCATGTTGGTTCTCCTGGTCGGTAAAAGCGGGGAGGGGCGCTATCGGCCCTCCTGTCCTACAGTTGTTTAAGGTTGGCGAGAAACGCCACATAGAATTCGATGCCGCGCCTGTAGACGTCGACGCCGATGCGTTCGTTGGCGGCATGGATGAGCTTGCGCGCCTCGCCCGAGTAGATAAAGCCGCAGAAGCGGTAGACGCGATCGCAGATCTCGTTGAACTCGCGCGAGTCGGTGCAGGAGTTCTGCACGTAGGGGGCAAAGCCGGCCTCGGGATAGACACCAGACACGCAGCGATGGATGTAGTTAAAGGCGGCATCGTCTTCGTAGGGCGAGATGGGTGCGGGCTCGGTGTAGGGAATCGCCTCGTTGATTTCGACGGTGACATGGTCGGGGCTTACGCCCGAGGCGCGGCACTGCTGAGCGGCGAGCCTGCGAGCGCGCTCAACGGCATCGGCGATGGTCTCGAACGGAGCGATGCGCACGTTGAAGTTGGCGCGAGCAACTGGTGGCAGCACGTTGTGCGCGTTGGAGCCTTCGAGCTGCGTGAGCGCATAGGTTGTGCGCAGCATGGCCGAGGTCTCGGGGCTGGCGGCCATGATCTTGGTAACCGCGGGGCGCGTGAGCCACAGGTTGCCAAAGATTGCCTGATACGTCGCGCTGCTACGGGCACCCAACTCGGTCAGTGTGGCCTCGACGGCGGGCGTGAGCTGCGGCTTGCCGGGGTTGGCCGAGATAGTCTCGCATACACGGCAGAGAAGACGGCAGGCATCGTTTGCCGCAGGCGTAGAGGCATGGCCGCCGTCGGCGCGCGCCGTGACGGTAAGGTCGACGTGGCCCTTCTCGGACACGCCTACCATGGCAACGGGTTCGGTGACGCCGAGCGGGGCGTCGGTTGCCACGGCGCCACCCTCATCGAGCACCATGTAGGGATGGATGTTATGCTCGCGAAGCCACTGCACTGCATGGGTTGCAGTAGGTGCGGCGATTTCCTCGCCATCGCTCGAGAAGAACCAGACATCGCGCGGGGGAACGAAGCCCT
Organism: uncultured Collinsella sp.; assembly: GCA_902475825.1. Taxonomy (GTDB): domain Bacteria; phylum Actinomycetota; class Coriobacteriia; order Coriobacteriales; family Coriobacteriaceae; genus Collinsella. Next base: position 1,100 of record CABSBA010000280.1, read on the forward strand.
GGGCAATCAAATGCTCGGCGGCCTCGAAGAAAGCCGAGACGATGCACTTGGTGTCGAGTGATCCGCGGGCCCAGATCTCGCCGTCGAAGATCTCGGCTCCAAAGGGATCGTGCTTCCAGTCTTGGCCCTCGACGGGCACGACGTCCTGATGCGCCATCATGACGATGGGGTCCAAGGCGGAATCGGCGCCAGGCCAACGCAGGAGCATGCCAAAGTCGTCGACGCGTGTGAGCTCGGCGACTTTAAAGAAATGCGGATAAAGTCGCTGAAGCGTGGGAATCCACTGGCTGAAGGGCTCATCGTCGCGCTCGGCGATGTTCTCACGCGAAACGGTGGGGATGCGCAGCAATTCGCAAAAGCGCTCGACGGCTGCCTCGTCTGCCTTGTAGGTGCCTGCATCAAGAGGCGCGCCCTGTGCGACCGATACCGATGCTCCCATGGTGGGACTCCTTTCGTGTTGTATATCGAATACGTCAAGATTATCGCCCGCACCGCGCGTGGGAAATGGCGAAACACGTTGTTCATCTGCGGGCGGCGGGTCGGATAGCCTTAGCCGACGATGACCGTGCCGTCTTCGGTCACGGTGATGGCGTCTCCCGTCGACACAGCATCGAGAAACTCATCGCCCAGGTTGTCAATGGTGGGCATGGGGGTGTCGGTCCATACACCCGAGAGGATCGCGCCAGCGGCGGCAAGGCTGTCAATGGGTTTGGAAAACAGCAGGCATGCGGGTTGGCGCCCCATTTTGGTGGCGCAGAAGAGCACCATGCCGCCTGTGGTGGAGCCGATAGTCTGCGGAAGACACAAGGCACATCCCGCCAAAGGTTTGCCGTACAAGTCGGGATTGTTTTGGTCGG
>CABSBA010000281.1 GCA_902475825.1 uncultured Collinsella sp.
ATCGGTCTAGTACACCATGCCCATAGCGTCCCGAACCTCGGCCAGGGTCTGCTCGGCGATCTCGTTGGCGCGACGGTTCCCCTCGTGCAGCACGTCCTTCACATAGTCCAGATCGTTCTCGTAGCGCTGGCGACGCTCGCGGATCGGCGCGAAGTACTCGTTGACGGCCTCGGTTACGTACTTCTTGAGCTGGCCGGAGCCGCCCATGCCAATCTCCTCGGCAATCTCGACCTCGGAACGGCCGGTGCAGATGGCGGCCGTCGAAAGCAGGCCGGACACGCCGGGACGGTTCTCGGGATCGAACGTGATCATGCGCTCGGAGTCGGTCTGGCTCTTCTTGATGCGCTTGGCCGTCTCTTCGGCGGTCATCGAGATGTTGATGGCGTTGCCGTAGCTCTTGCTCATCTTGCGACCGTCCAGGCCGGGCAGCAGCGGGGTCTCGGACAGTAGCGCGTCGACCTCGGGGAACACCTTGCCGTAGCGGTTGTTAAAGCGGCGGGCGATGGTGCGGGTGAGCTCGATGTGCGGCAGCTGGTCGCGGCCGACGGGCACCACATTGCCCTTGCAGAACAGGATGTCGCAGGCCTGGTGCACCGGGTAGGTGAGCAAAAGACCGGTGAGCTCGTGGCCCGAGGCCTCCATCTCGGCCTTGACCGTGGGGTTGCGCGCCAGCTCGGCCTCGGAGACCAGCGACAGGAACGGCAGCATGAGCTGGTTGGCGGCGGGCACGGCGGAGTGCGCGTAGATCATGGTCTTGTCGGGGTCGATACCGCAGGCAAGGTAGTCCATGACCATGTTGTACACGTTGTCCTGGATATGCTCGGTGGTGTCGCGGTCGGTGATGACCTGGTAGTCGGCGATGAGCACGTTGGTCTTGGCGCCCATGTTCTGCAGTTCAACACGGCCCTTGAGGGTGCCGAAGTAATGACCCAGGTGCAGACGGCCGGTGGGGCGGTCGCCGGTAAGCATGGTGAACTTCTCGGGCGTCTTGGCCAGGCCCTCGCGAATGGCGTTGCTCTTTTGCAGCGCGACTTCGTAGCTGTTCTCGTTTGGCATGATTGCTCCTAACGTATATTCATGGGTCAAGATGATAACGCGTTTATTGGAGGGGCGGGAGGGGAGGCGGCTTGCGCGCTGGGTGCGGCCCGGCCGCGCTTGGTCAGCGGCGCCCGGGCACATCCTCGGCAGCTTACCCTAGAGCTTGTGGTGGCGCTCTTCCTTACGATCCTCTGCTGCCTGCTCCTCCTGCTTAAAAGCAGGGTCGTCGGGGGTTACCAGCTCGTCCTCGTGTGTGCGCTTGTTGTAATGGTGACGCAGCACGGGTTCAAACAGGTGCAGGTGCTTGGCGAAGGCCGCCGAGCCAATGGCGAGCACGGTAAAGATGAGCACGCGCATGGGGACCTCGACCTGATTGATGGCGGCGGCGCCGGCCGAAAGCAAAATGCACCAGGCGTAGATGAGCAGTACGGCCTGCTTTTGGTTGTAGCCCTCTTGAATGAGGCGGTGGTGGATGTGGCCCTTGTCGGCCTGCCCGATGCTAATGTGGGCGCGCTTACGGCGCACGATAGCGCTGAACGTATCGATGATGGGCACGCCGGCTACGATGAGCGGGATGATGAGCGAGGTAAGCGCGGCGGTGCGGCTCACGTTGAGCAGCGAGATGGAACCCAGCGCAAAGCCCAGAAGCAGCGACCCCGAGTCGCCCAAGAAGATGCTCGCGGGGTTGAAGTTATAGCGCAAGAAGGCGAGGCACGAGCCAAAGAGCGCGATGGAGAGCGCGGCGGCGTCGATGCGGCCCGAGAGCGCGGCGACCGAAAACATGGTGAACGACGCGATACCGCAGATACCCGTGGCCAGACCGTCGAGGCCGTCGATAAGGTTGATAATGTTGGTGAACGCCACCAGGTAGACCACAGTGATGGGGTAGGCGAGCCAGCCGAGCATGATCTCGCCA
>CABSBA010000282.1 GCA_902475825.1 uncultured Collinsella sp.
GTCACGGCATTGAAGCGCCGCCCAACCATATCCATGGCCGCGCCTACCGCCGATGAAAAAGAGAACGTCAATTGCGCGTAGAGTGTAATAAGCCTTATCGCCGGACATTACTGCATACAATACGTAGCCAAATGCTGGTTGGATTGCGTACCAGCATGAGAAGGCCAAGAGCGCTAAAAGTGCTACAACCAGAAGTGTATTCAGGACAAATCGTTTACTTTTCATCGATCGCTCCTTCCGGGTGACTCTTATATGTAATTCTACAGCAGCCTTTTTTCAAAGGCTTGCTCGGTCCTAAATAACGTGCACTTTCGCTGGAGGGTCGCTGTTTGGCGGCCCTCTTTTTTGCATGGGCGCGGCGGGATGGTAATATCGTTACGTTTGAACTGTTTCGATGTGAAACCGAGGAGATTCCCTCTATGAGTGCTGACTACCCGTCAATGACTACGGCCGAGATCCGCTCCAAGTTCCTCAACTTCTTTGAGGAGCGCGCACAATGGCGTTGCCTGCGTTCGTCCCTTGTTCCCGACGATCCCTCGCTGCTGCTTGCCAACGCCGGCATGAACCAGTTTAAGGAGTACTACCAGGGCAAGAAGACCATGAAGGAGATCGGCGCGATCTCCTGCCAGAAGTGCGTCCGCACCAACGACATCGACTGCATCGGCGAGGATGGCCGTCACCTGTCCTTCTTTGAGATGCTCGGCGACTTCTCCTTTGGCGGCGTCTCTAAGCAGCAGGCCTGCGCTTGGGCCTTTGAGCTCATCACCAAGGAGTTCAAGCTGCCGCTCGACCGCCTGTACTTCACCGTCTTTACCGAGGACGACGAGACCCATGACGTGTGGCGCTCCCTGGGCGTTGCCGAGGACCACATCTCGCGTCTGGGCGAGGACGACAACTTCTGGGCCGCCGGTCCCACCGGCCCCTGCGGTCCGTGCTCCGAGATTTACTTTGACATGGGCGAGGAGGTCGGTTGCGGCAGCCCCGACTGCAAGCCCGGCTGCGACTGCGACCGCTTCCTGGAGTTCTGGAACCTCGTCTTTACCCAGTACGACCGCCAGGAGGACGGCTCCATGCCGGAGCTGCCGCACCGCAACCTCGATACGGGCATGGGCCTGGAGCGCATGGCCGCCATCATGCAGCACAAGACCGCCAACTACGACGGCGATTTGATGCAGCACCTCATCAAGCTGGGCGAGGAGATCAGCGGCAAGACCTATGACGCCGACGATTACTCCGGTGCCAGCCGCTCCCTGCGCATCATCGCCGACCACTCCCGTGCCGTCGACTTCATGATCTCTGACGGCATCCTGCCCGGTAACGAGGGTCGCGAGTACGTCCTTCGTCGCCTGCTCCGCCGTGCCGTGTTCCACGGCCGCCTGCTGGGCATCGAGGGCGCCTTCCTGACCAAGTTCATCGACGAGGTCAACGCTCAGATGGGCGAGGCCTATCCCGAGCTGCTCAAGAACGTCGCGCTCGTTAAGGGTATCGTCGCTTCCGAGGAGGAGCGCTTCTCCACGACGCTCGACAACGGTCGCGTCTACCTGGACGAGGCCCTTGCAGCGCTTGCCGATGGCGCCGTGCTCCCGGGTGATGTCGCCTTTAAGCTGCACGACACCTTTGGTTTCCCCATCGACCTGACCGTCGAGATTGCCGGCACCGCTGGCCATGACGTCGACATGGACGGCTTCACCGCCTGCATGGAGGACCAGAAGGCCCGTGCTCGCGCCAATGTCAAGGGCGACGCCTGGGGTAGCTTCAACGACGTGTGGGTCGAGCTTTCGGACAAGGTCGCTGCGACCGAGTTCGACGGCTATGACAACGACGTCATCGAGGGTGCCAAGGTTGTCGCCATCGTGCGCAACGGTGAGTCCGTCGAGGCTGCCGCTGCGGGCGAGGATGTCGAGGTTGTGCTCGACCGCACCCCGTTCTATGCCGAGATGGGCGGCCAG
>CABSBA010000283.1 GCA_902475825.1 uncultured Collinsella sp.
CGTCGCGGCTGGGGACAGTGCAAGATCGAGGTTGAGCTCAAGCGTCGTCATGTCGTGCTTGACGATATCCCCGGGTATCCCGAGGCGTATTTTGCCGCGGACGATGACTTGGCCCGCGCTTCGGCCTTGCTCGCTAAACGTCGCGTTCCCGAAGTACGTGCATTCGAAAAGCTCGTCAGGTTTTTGATGGGTAAGGGTTTTTCCTATCACATCGCCGCCGATGCCGTTAAGGCACGCCTCGATGCCTTAAGCGAGGAATGCTCCGTGTAAGCGTAGCACCCGTTACGCCCCTGCCGTTCACCGCTCGATTGGCGCCGTGCGGGTGCGTTTATTTGACAGTTGTTGCGGTTCAACGTAGGATAATTGCTGTCATTTGCTTTGTGATATGTGCTCATCTGTGATGAGTTTGTTTATATGTTTATCTGTATCCGACCCGCATTAGCTGCGCCCATATTACTCAAATGTCGCGAGCCGTTCGTGAGGACGGTTCGCTTTGCTGTGTAACGAATCCATAAAAAGGAGTGAGCATGCCTATCATTGCAGCGCTCGTTGGCCTCGTTTTGGGTGCCATCGCCGCCATTGCCTACATGCGCACCGCCAAGCAGGGTAGTCTTCACGAGGCCGACGAAAAGATTCAGTCGGCGCACGCGCAGGCAGAGTCCCTGGTCGGTGATGCAAAGCGTCAGGCCGAGACCCTCAAAAAAGAGGCTCTGCTCGAGGCTAAGGAAGAGATCATCAAGAACAAGCAGGCCGCCGAGGCCGAGGACAAGCAGCGTAAGAGTGAGATTCGCACGCTCGAAAACCGCGTGATGCAGCGCGAGGAATCGCTCGATCGCCGCAACGATGCGCTCGATAAACGCGAGCATCAGTTGTCCAGCCAGGCCGGTCAGGTCGAGAAGCGCTCTCGCGAGCTTGAGGAGCTCTGCGCCAAGCAGACTTCCGAGCTTGAGCGTATTGCCGACCTTACGCGCGAGGACGCTCACAAGGAGCTTCTCGACAAGGTCCGCGGCGAGGTTACCCACGAGGCGGCCACCATCATCCGTGAGTCCGAGCAGCAGGTCCGCGCCGAGTGCCACAAGACCGCCCAGGAGATTCTCTCCCTGGCGATTCAGCGTTGCGCCGCCGACCATACCGCCGAGGTCACCGTCACTTCCGTTCATATTCCCTCCGATGACCTCAAGGGTCGCATTATCGGTCGCGAGGGCCGCAACATCCGCACCTTTGAGCAGGTGTCCGGCGTCAACCTCGTGATTGACGATACTCCCGAGACCGTTGTGCTTTCGAGCTTCGATCCGGTCCGTCGTGAGACCGCCCGCGTGGCGCTCGAGAACCTCATTGCCGACGGCCGCATTCACCCCGCCCGCATCGAGGAGATGTATCACAAGGCCGCCGACTTGGTTCAGCAGCGTGTGCGCGAGGCTGGCGAGCAGGCCGCCTTCGATACCGGTATCCACGACCTGCATCCCGAGATTGTCAAGACCCTGGGTGCTCTGCGCTACCGCACCTCGTTTGGTCAGAACGTGCTACAGCACTCGCTTGAGGTCTCCGACCTGTGCGGCGTTATGGCCTCCGAGCTTGGTCTGGACGTTGTGACCGCCAAGCGTGCCGGTCTTCTGCACGACCTGGGCAAGGCCATCGACCACGACGTTGAGGGTCCGCATGCTGTGATTGGTGCCGAGCTCGCCCGCCGTTATGGCGAGAAGCCCGTTATCGTCCACGCGATCGAGGCCCATCATGCCGATGTCGATCCCAACACGGTGCTCGACGTTCTGGTCCAGGCTGCCGATGCCGTCTCCGCTTCTCGTCCCGGCGCCCGCCGTGAGTCGGCCGAGAACTACATCAAGCGCCTTGAGAAGCTCGAGGAGATTGCCAATTCTCACGACGGCGTCGAGCGTACCTATGCCATGCAGGCCGGTCGCGAGGTTCATG
>CABSBA010000284.1 GCA_902475825.1 uncultured Collinsella sp.
GCGGTAGAGCGCGCACCATCTCTTGAGCGGCGACATCGACATTATGCCGAACGCCGCCATCGCCTCGGTCTTCGTCATGCCGCCGTCGACCACGGCGGAGGCTGCGGCGACCTTCTGCTCGTATGTGTACCTGGCCTGCTTGCCGTCCATGGATAGCAGCACCTCGCTTCCGAACGACCGGTATACGCAGAGCCATTGTCTCACGGTTCCGCGCGGGACCGACAGCGCCTTCGCCGCCGACTTGTAGCCGTGGCCTCGCTCGAAGAGCCCGATCGCCGCCTTCCTGGCCTCGATGTCGTGCTTCACCCTCAAGTCGACACGCATAAAAAGCCTCCCATTTCTCGTGTCCAAGAAATGGGAGGCAGTTCAGAAAGCCGTCGGGCGCGTTTTTGATGTATCGATTTTTAGCCGAGGCAAGTCCAGTTGACGGGGGTCGAGCCGTGCTGTTCGAGTAGCCGATTGGCAGCGGAGAAGGGGCGCGACCCCATAAAAGCGGGGAGTTCTGCCGTGGCACGGTTGGCCGAAAGCGGCGAGGGGTGCGTGGATGCCAGGCAGAACTTGCCGGTTGCCTTGCCCGCACCAGTTGCGACGAGCTTGCCTTCGACCATCTGTTGGGCAAAGCGGCCCCATGCCAAAAAGACGACCGGCTGGGGCAGCTGACAGCAGCATTCGATAACGTAGTCGGTGAGCGCGCTCCAGCCCAGCTTGGCGTGCGAATTCGCGGCATGCTCGCACACGGTGAGCGTAGTGTTGAGGAGCAGGACGCCCTGCAGTGCCCATGGCGTTAGATCTCCCGTGGCGGGAATGGGGCAGCCCAGATCGGCTTTGAGCTCCTTATAGATGTTGCGCAGGCTCGGCGGCAACTTGGTTTGCGTCGCTGGGACCGAGAACGACAGTCCCATGGCCTGGTTGGGTCCGTGATAGGGATCTTGACCCAAGATGACAACCTTGACCTTGTCGGCCGGCGTGTAGGCGAGGGCATTGAGGATGTCGTCTTGTGCCGGGTAGATAGTCTGCTCGGCACGCAAAAGGGCGATGCGCTCGAGCAGCTGGTTCGTAGTGTCACGTACCGGCTGCGGCGCATCGTCCAACCAAGTTGCTATGTTGCGGTCGCGGGTTGCGGTGTCCATGGGGCTCCTTTATGGCAGATGCTCTGTTGGCATCTATTGTAAAGGCGCACCGGTTGCCTTTATGCCGCGGCTGCATAAGGAGTGGGGTCTACGAGACGTGCTCGGGCGCTCCTGCCATACGGGCCTGTCCATGTGCGCGAAGGTGCGGAAGCTCGACGGTTGCCACCATGACGCCGGTGAGGATGAGGGCGGCGCCAAAGAAGGCGATGGGGCTCAGGACCTCGCCGACCAGGAAGAACGAAAAGACGGCAGAGCAGACCGGCTCGAGCGAGAAAGCGAAGCCGGTGGTCTCGGCAGGCACGTGGGGCTGCACGAGCGTTTGGGTGATAAAGCCATAGGCAGAGCAGATGAGTGCGAGCGCGACGACAACGACAATCTCGCTCGGCGTGCCGGGAAGCGTGAAACCGCCAAAGGTGAATGCGGCGATACCCGAGAATAAGCCGCCGAAGCCCAGCTGCCAAACGCCCAGGGCCAGCGGGTCGACATCTTCGACAAAGCGCTTCGCCACAATGATATGGCCGGCATAGACAAAAGCGGAGAGCAGCATGATGAGCGCGCCCGGGTTCAGGCTGGTAAAGTCGGCGCCCGAGAGCAGCAACATACCGCAGGTGACGATGGCGGTGCCGACGAGCACTTTGCGCTCGGGGGCGCGACGCAGCAGGGCGGCGTTGGCAAACGGCACGATCACGACCGTCAGGCTCTGCAAAAAGCCGGCGGTGGAGGCGGAGGTGAGGCTGGAGCCCAGACACATGCAGGTGAGCTCGGTTGCCATAATGGCGCCGATGATGGCGGC
>CABSBA010000285.1 GCA_902475825.1 uncultured Collinsella sp.
AATATGCGTCAGTTCTTTCTTGCGTTTCCAATTCGCGACGCACTGCGTAGCGAATTGAGCTGGACTCATTACCGCAGGTTGATGCGCATTCCCGACCCTGATGCTCGCGCCTGGTACATGAACGAATGCGCCGATTCTCGTTGGAGCACGCGTCAGCTCGAGCGTCAGATCAACACCATGTTCCGCGAGCGCCTGCTTGCCAGCAAGGACAAGGAGGCCGTCACCCAGGAAATCCAAGAGAGCGCCCCGGCTCGTCGCCCCGAGGATATCATCCGCGATCCATATGTACTGGAGTTTTTAGGTTTCTCGGACGATACTGCGTTTCGCGAGAGCGATCTAGAGCAGGCGCTCATCACACATCTTCAGAAGTTCCTGCTGGAGCTTGGCCGTGGCTTCGCTTTCGAGGCGCGCCAAAAGCGTATCACCTTTGATGGGCGCCATTTCTATATTGACCTTGTGTTTTACAACTATCTGATGCGCTGCTTCGTGCTCATCGACCTTAAGACCGATGACCTTACGCATCAGGACCTGGGCCAGATGCAAATGTACGTGAACTACTACACGCGCGAGCTCATGAACGAAGGCGACAATCCGCCTATAGGCATCGTGCTCTGCGCGGACAAAAGCGACTCGATTGTCGAGTACACGCTGCCCGAAGACAACGACCAAGTGTTTGCCGCCAAATACTTGCCGTATCTTCCAAGCAAGGAAGAGCTGGCGCGCGAGCTGAGTGCCGAGTACCGCGCCATCAACGAAGCGACTAATGGCGAAGCGCAAGGGTAGCAGCACGTTGCGACCGATACCCCCGACGGCGTTTCATATCCCCCGACATAAGAGGAGCGCTCCATGACAGACAGACCGAAAACGACACTGCGCGACTGCATCTATGGGCTTGCCGTCGGCGACGCGCTGGGCGTTCCTTACGAGTTTAGGCCCCGCGGCACGTTCAAATGCACGGACATGATCGGCTACGGCACGCATGGGCAGCCCGACGGCACCTGGAGCGACGACACGTCCATGACGCTTGCTACCTGTGACTCGATTAGGGAGCGCGGGCACATCGACACCGCGGACATGCGCGACAAGTTCGTCGGCTGGATTGCCCGTGACGAGTATACAATCGACGGCGTTTTCGATTACGGCGGCACGACCGCCCGCGCCTTGCACGCCGGCAAAGGAGGCTCCGGCGAGCGCGACAACGGCAACGGCTCGCTCATGCGTATCGCTCCCCTGGCGTTCACCGATGCGACGAACAACGAGATCCGCGAGGTCTCCGCAATTATGCACGCCCACAGAACGTCGACCGACGCATGCATCATATTTGTCGAGCTGATGAGGGATGTGATGAACGACGCGCTCCCCTCGTGGGCACTCCATCTGAAAGGCATGCCTGAGCAGGAGATCAAGTCAGGTGGCTTCGTACGCGACACGCTTAAGGCCGCTACCTGGTGCTTCGTCAACACTAACAGCTACGAAGATTGCGTGCTTGCGGCCGTCAACCTGGGCGACGACACCGACACCACCGCAGCCGTCGCAGGCGCCCTCGCCGGCACGGCATACGGCATGGACGCAATTCCGCAGGAGTGGGTCAACGCCTTGCGAGGCAAAGAGTTGATTGAGGGCTGCTTGTTTTAGGGCGCGCTGACAGCAGAAACAGGCCGGGAGGCATCGTGGAGAGGTCGACGCTGCGCGCGGCTGCGAGGGTCTTTTCGCGATTCCTTCAGCGCGCTCTCGTAGAGCGCCTTGTAGTCGGGGTCCTGGCCGGTGTCTCCGCCCTGTGCAGGTTCGGTCGGCTCGGTCTCGGCGGGCGTGGTCTCCTGGGCCATGCTCCCTCCATTTCTGCCCCGTGTGAGGCATCGTCTTGTCCCGTGCGGGGCGCTTTTCGACATGAACCAGGCCACCCGTGCGGATGGCCTGGTT
>CABSBA010000286.1 GCA_902475825.1 uncultured Collinsella sp.
AAAGTGCCAGCAGGATTACATCCCCACGCAGCTGCTCGAAGGCATTCGCTATTTTGATATCCGACTTGGAAAGAACAACGAGAACGGCGACCCCGGCATCGACCATGGAATATGCTACCTGCTCAAAAAAGACGGGGGCTTTATACATCTCTCCGATGTCATCGGTTACTTCAAAACATTTTTGAACGAAAACCCGTCAGAAGCGCTCATCATGCTGGTGTCACGAGGCAACGACGAAGCCACCGACGACAGTGTTACGACGGCTTTCGCCAATGTTATGGACAATAACTCCGATCTGTTCTATACGTCGAGCCATGTCCCCACACTGAACGAGGTGCGCGGAAAGATCGTCCTGCTGCTGCTCTTGACGCTCTCGGAAGCGTAGCTTTGAGGCTGCGGGCAATACGGGCGACAAAGAGCCCTATAGCACAGCGGTATATGCCCAAGACCATTACAGCTGCACGGGGTCCAGTAAAATCGACTGGGTCGATATGGCCCTGAAGGCGGCGGCCGAGTTCAAGCGCAGCACCGTAGATATCACCGCCGCGGACGGGACAACGGTGCAGGCAACGGAGCGCTGCTGGTTTATCAACTACACGAGCTGCACGCAAAACAACCCTTTTACCGCGGCGCGAGTGGTCGACGAGCACCTGTACAAGAGCTCGTATATAAACAATACCGGAGTTGAGGGCACAAAAGAGGACTGCCGTAAGCACATTGGCATCATCGCATCCGACTTTGTTGATGCGGCACTGGCCCGGAGCATCTACCAGCGCAATTACGATACGGAGCACAAGCAGACGGCCGTTTCGTGCTATCTCCCGACCCGCATGCGCATGACGTACGGCGACTCGCTGAGCGATGCCTCGCTCCAAGATGGCAAGACCGTTGGCGAGGGCCATTTCCGCCTTGTCGACAGCAGCAACGTACTCAACGTAGCAGCTCCGGACAGGGTTTTTGCCATCGAATACGTGGATGTCGACGCCCGGGGCAACGAAACCGCTACGGGACTGCAGGGCTCCGTGCCCATCCATGTCGACCCGCGCGCGCTGACGCCCCATTTTGAGGGGCTTGAAGGCCTTAAGGCCGGCGAAGACGTGCGCGCCAAGATTGCGGCATCACTCGAGGGCAAGCTCGAAGGCGATGCCTGCACAGCCCAGCTCGAGTTTATGCACGATGCAAACGGCGCGCCGGGCACGGCAATGGCAGAGGGCGAGACATTTGCCGCGGGAACGTACTGGGTGCACGTGAACGGCCTTTTGGGCGACGCGGCACAAAACTACGCACTCGCCAGCAACGAGGCCGTAAGCTTTACCGTAGCGGCCTCGGGCAGCGCGGGCGGCGCCGGCACCGACAGCGGTACCAACGCAGGCAGCACCGACAAGAACGGTAAGGTCAACAAGCGCAAGGGCTCAGGCGAAAAGCTTGCCGGCACAGGCGACGGCTCTGGCATCGCCGCCGGGCTCGCCGCTGCCGCCGTGGCGACAACGGTCGCCGGCGCGGCAATGCTTGTCAACGATCGCGAAAACGCTGGGGACGACAGCGAATAGGCAAGCCCGCCTTTTAGACACATCGACTCAATCGGGGGCGCAAGACACCGTTCTGTGCCCCCGATTTTTACCTTGGCCCGAACGCCGCCATAGGCTACATCACCATGTTCAGCACGTTGACGAATTCCTGAGCCTGGGAGCGGCTGCTCAGGCTAAAGACACAGGCAGTCAACAGCCTGTTGCGCAGAAAAACGTCGCGGCCCTTGATCCTGCTGACCCCCGTGATGTCCTTAAGGTAGACAATCTCGGTGTGTTTGCCGCCGAAAGTGCCCTTCTTGAGTACCTCAATGCGGTTAGGGTAGATCTTGACGTCTTTAAACCCACCCGAACCCTTGTCCTGAAACAGCAAGGT
>CABSBA010000287.1 GCA_902475825.1 uncultured Collinsella sp.
ACGTCTACCAGACCACGCCCTACGACCTGGCCCGCGCCGGCGAGGAGCACTAGGCTACGGCTGCTGCTGTGCCGGCGGCGTGACGAGCGTGGATATCCGGACGGACGAGCGTGGATTTTCGGACATTTACAAATCGAGCGTGGATAATCTCCCACTATTGGCTTGAAACTAGGCTCAAAACGGGAGATTATCCACGCTCATTTTTTAGGCATGTAGATGCCGATGGCTCGGCTAAGCGACGGTGCGTGCAGAGGCAAAGTCGCATTTGGCGTAGTCTTGAATCTCGACGGGTTTTTCTTTCTGATAATCCGATGGACCAAGGCCTCAAAATGTGGAGACAGGGACCTCTCGACAACCGCCCTACCTGCAGATATAAGACATCAGCCTAAAACGCCCAAAACCGTCAAGCATTTGGTCAGCGCCTGGACGGTATTTGGTCAGACTTCGCATGAAACCGTCTGGTACGTTTGCGCCGTTCCAAGATTTGGGAGGCGACATGGGAAACATGACGGCGAATCAAAGGCTTGCAAGTCACGTTAAAGCATGCGAACAGCAGATGAGCTGCGTGTACGCGCGCACGGCGGCGGAGGCAAAGCAGATTGAGCGGCGGGCGGAGGCGGGAAGTCTCGAAGCGGTCATGCCGGGGCTGTATGCGCGTCCGGAATACTGGTCCGAGCTCAAGTTTCGGCAGCGTTATCTGCATCGGGTGCGGGCGCTTGCGCAAAAGCACCCCGACTGGACATTTTGCTCCTATACGGCGGCTGTTATCTATGGCCTTTCGGTTTCGCATGCCAATTTGACGCACATCCATATCGCCGCGATGCCAGCCCAATCGACGACGCCGGGCTCTCAGGTCATTCGTCATCGCTATGCTCGTCAAACACGGGCCACCCAGATGGATATCGCCGTAACCGATATCGATCAAACGATTACGGATTGCTTGGTCGATGCATCGTTTGTCGAGGGACTGATCATCGCGGATTCGGCGCTCCATGAGCAACTTTTGTCGAAGGAGCATCTCGTTGAGACTGTCGACAAGCTTGGCCTGAATCGTCGCGGTGTTGTGACGGCGCGCAGGGTTGCACGATGTGCCGACGGGCTGTCGGAAAGCGGCGGCGAATCCAAGGCGCGTGCCCTGATGATCGAGCGCGGCTGGCAGACGCCGGAGCTGCAAGTTGAGCTGTTCGACCCGGTTGAGCCGGGACGACCGTATCGCGTCGACTACTTGTGGCGCGTGGGCGACCGGCTGATTATCGGGGAGTTCGACGGATTCGTTAAAAGCGAGAAGGCGGCGGAGGAGGGCAAGCTCGCGAAGGCGCAGTTCGATGAGCGCCAGCGCGAGTCGAGACTTTCGCTGCTTGATAACTGCAAGATTGTGCGCTTGTGCTGGGATGATCTAAGGGATCCGACAAAGCTCGATCGCAAGCTCAAGGTCGCCGGCGTGCCGCGTGCGTGCTGAGGCAGTTGCAGGGCGTTTGGCTGCACAAGCGTGGAAAATCGGACGGACGAGCGTGGATTTTCGGACGCTTGTTGAATGAGCGTGGATAATCTCCCGTTTTTGGCTCGTAAGGGGGCTCAAAGTGGGAGATTTTCCACGCTCATCTTGCGGGTGCGATACAGCGGCGGCTAGGCGCTGACGATGTTGGGCAGTGGCAGGTCGTGGGCGTCGGTGGGAACGCCGTCGACACGCTGTTCGTCAAAGGCGATGCCGACGATTTGGCATGCGGGCGAGAGCATGGGCAGGTAGCGGTCGTAGCAGCCTCCGCCGTAGCCCAGGCGCGCGCCGGCGCGGTCGAAGGCTACGAGCGGCACGGCGACCATGTCGAGAGCTTCGGCAGGCACGATAGGGAAGCGGTCGCTGTCGATGTCCACG
>CABSBA010000288.1 GCA_902475825.1 uncultured Collinsella sp.
AGCCTGTCGCGTCGGGCTGCAGGCCCGAGAGCTTAATCCAGGGATTCTCGAGCTCGGGTTTGGGCATGGCCTTGGCCTCGGGCGCGGTCTCGTTGCCAATGAGCTCGGACTCATAGATGAACGTATCGTCTCCAAGCGCGTCATAGGCGGCGACCGGATTGCCCCCGGCATCGCGATACGGCGTGCCCTTAAACACGGCGCCATCGTATGCCACGAGCTGACGGCCGGTCTCGTTCTCAAAGTAGTAGACGAAAATGCCCTTGAGGGCCGCACACAGCGGAATGGCGATGACCATGCCAATGGGGCCCATGAGTGCCGAACCAATAACGAGGGCCGTCAGGCTCATGATGGGATGCACCTGGACCGAGCTTTGCATGACCTTGGGCGAAATGACGTTGTCGGTGACGTTTTGAGCCACCATGGTCACAACGAGCGTCCACAACGCCAGCATGGGGCTGAACATAAAGCCGAGCACCGTGGCGATCGCCGCGCTTACCCAGGGACCGACAACCGGGACCAAGTGCATGATGCCGGTAAAGATGGCCATGAGTGCCGCGTAGGGATGGCCAATGAGCGTAAAGCCGATAAAGGCGAGGATGCCACCGCAGATGGAAGTCACGACCATGCCGCGCATATAACCGCCGACCGAGCGCGAAAGAATCGCGACCATAAAGCGGTACGAGGTCTCCTTTTCCTGGCCAATGATGGTGCAGACCTCGTGGTGCATGCGGGGGTAGTCGCAGGCCAGCCAGTAGGCAAGCACCAAACCCAGGAAGATTACGAACAGCTGCGAGGCCGTGTTGGTAATAAGCGGGAACACGCCGCGACCGAGCTCAGCGGCGATTTGCGATACGTACTTGGACGCCACAGTAACCAGCGAGGACAGATTATCGTCCAGGTACTCCTTGAGCGGCGTGTTGTTGAGCGTCTTAGCGTGCGAAATCATCTCGTTGAGATCACCGCCCGCAACGCGAAGCTGCTCAGGCAGACGGCTCAGGACTTCCATAATCTGACCGAGCAAAATAGGCGACAGGATGCAGACGACGCCGACGAGCACTGCCACAACCACGATCAGCGCGATGAGCGAACCGATGCCACGGTTGACGCCGTGATGCTCGAGCCAGTTAGTGATCGGCGACATCACAAAAGCGATGATGGAACCGACAGCGAGAAACTCGATAACCGGCGCCAGGATACCCATAAGGTTAAAGATGACGGCAGCGATGACAATGCAGCCGACGACAGCCCAAATGCGAAGCGTCAGAATACGGGTATCGCGCAGCGTGCGGTCGGTTTGTTGGGGGTGCTCAATCATGAACGAACCATCACTCCGTCGGGGTCGATCTTGTCCTGAATCTTCTT
This sequence comes from uncultured Collinsella sp., assembly GCA_902475825.1. Classification (GTDB taxonomy): domain Bacteria; phylum Actinomycetota; class Coriobacteriia; order Coriobacteriales; family Coriobacteriaceae; genus Collinsella. Next base: position 1,363 of record CABSBA010000288.1, read on the forward strand.
CAGGGTACGTCGCAGCAGGCGCGAGACCTGCACCTGCGAGATACCCAGCTTCTTGGCGATCTCGATCTGAGTCATGCCCTTCACAAAGCGCAACTCGATAACCTCACGCTCGCGCGGCGAGAAATCGCGGATGGCTTCCTCGATCACCAGGCGGTCATCGGTAAAATCGAGCTCGTTGTCGTCATCGGCATAGCGGTCGAGAATCGAGGGGGCATCATCGGAATCGGACGCGCCAGGAGCCTCGATGGGCACCGAGGTATAGGCCGAAGACGATTCCATGGCCTCCAGCACCTCGTCGACGGTCACGCCCAGGTAATCGGCGATTTCCTCAACCTTGGGCGAACGCTGTAGCTCGTTGGTGAGCTTATCGGTAGCCTGATTGACCTTGGCAGAAAGCTCCTGCAGACGGCGCGGCACGCGCACGCTCCAGCCCTTGTCGCGGAAGTGACGCTTGATCTCGCCCAGAATGGTAGGCGTGGCAAACGTGGTGAACTCGAGTCCGC
>CABSBA010000289.1 GCA_902475825.1 uncultured Collinsella sp.
TAATAGAGAATTCCGAATTAGATTCTGGATGTTTCTATTTGTTGGGAAGTAGCAATGGTATACATGCTCTCCAAGCAGAGCGCTGTTCGCGTCCTCTTTGTCAAAGGTCACCCAAAAACGATCATTAGATTTTTCCCATATAGGTTTAAGAAGCAGCATGTGAGTTAGATGGCCGCCGCTTGACGTAGGAATACAGATCTTAGTATTTTCAATTTCCACCTAGCACGCCCCGCTTCCCGTGATTACCTCGACGATAGTGAGTAGAACGATCTTGATATCTGTGATGACGCCGCGCTTGGCGATGTACTCCAGGTCGCGCTGGACCATTCCGTCGAAACCCGTTGAATTTCGATCGGTCACCTGCCACCAGCCGGTGATCCCGGGCTTCACGGCCAGGCGCTGCAGGTCGTACTCGGTGTACTCCGCCACCTCGTTGGGCAGTGGCGGGCGCGGGCCGACGACGGACATCTGGCCCAGGAACACGTTGAGGAACTGCGGGAACTCGTCGATGGAGTGCTTACGGATGAACCTGCCGATCTTGGTGACGCGCGGGTCGTCCTTCATCTTGAACATGGCGCCGGCAATCTCGTTCTGCCCCTTGAGCTCGGCGAGGCGCTCGTCGGCGTCTTTATACATAGAGCGGAACTTCCACATGCGGAAGGTGGACAGGCTGCCGTCGCGGTGGGTCTGCCCCACGCGGATCTGGCTGTAGAACGGGTTGCCCTCGCTCTCCAGGCGGATGGCGGCGGCCAGCACCAGGCTGGGTATGGCGATGACGGCCAGCACGCAGCCGCTGAACAAGATGTCGAAGATGCGCTTGACGCTGCGGTAGGCCAGGCGCGTGCGGTCCCAGTCCTTCACGGCCTGCATGGCCTTGTAGCGCATGCTTGCGTCACCGCCGTTCATGGCCTGGGCAACAAGCGCGGCCCCCGCCGGCGCTCCTGCTGAATATTCAGTTTTATCTGACACTATTTCCTTCAAACCTACGTCCCCGCCCCGGGGATCCTCCCTATTCCGTTAAACAGTCGCCCATAGTTAGGCGATCGCCTTTTTAAGGTTTCGCTTTGCGCGTTGCTCAGCCGAAAGCACGGCGAGGCCAACGCGCGTAGTTACGCGTCGGCCGCACAGGTCGAGCTCCAAATAAGCAGTGCTCTTGCGTCTGTTAATGGTTTTGATAAGGCCTTCGTGGCCCAGCAGCGGACCTGCCGTCACTACGACCTGATCACCGTCTTTTAGGGCCTCGCTCATAGGCACTACGCGGTCTCCCGCATGCGTAAAGCCGCCAATAAGCTGGACCTCTTCTTTTGCCAGCGGCACAAACTGACCGTCCTGGGAAAGCACCCGGGCAAAGTCGTCCATGCGCAGCAAGTACTGTTGCACGGTGCGAGGATCTTCCGTATCGCAGATAAGATATCCGGGAAAGAGCAGCTTGGTCGTATTGACCCATTCGCCGTGTACTTTAATCTCGGTTTGAAATTGGGGGTAAAAGAGCTCCTGCATGGCGCCAGCTGGCACCATGCGCTCGATGCGCTCGCGCATTACGTCTTCGCGACCGTTAATGACCTGGATCACATACCACACGAGCACCACCCCCTTGCTGTCTTACGTGTGGCTCACGGGGTTTGGGTATGGCTTCGCCAGGGCGCTTGTGCGCGAAGGCGCTCCATATTCAAACCCTGAGCCCAGTTAGACAAGCACGTGGCTCTGCCCCACCGTGAACGGTATGTATACGTGCAGTTGCTAGAGTCGCGGACGTGGGCAGGAGCCCAATCGGTCGCCTCGGCGAGGCGCTGGGACACTTCAAGCACCAG
>CABSBA010000290.1 GCA_902475825.1 uncultured Collinsella sp.
CACAACAAAAAAAGCCGCTCTAGCAGCGGCTTTTTCTCGTTTGGGCAATAAAAAAGGCGACCGCCCTTTGTGGACGGTCGCCTTTGTAAATAGTTGTGTTGTTTGCCTTAGGCGCGAGTCTTGATCTCCTCGGTCACCTTGGCAACAAACTCGTCGACGCTCATCTGAACGGTCTCGTTGGAGCGATCGCGGACGGAGATGTTGCCGGCCTCGACCTCCTTCTCGCCCAGAATGAGCATATAGGGCACGCGGTCAATGGAGCGAGCCTCGCGGATCTTGTAGCCGATCTTCTCGTCGCGGTCGTCGCAGACCACGCGAATGCCGGCCTCCTCCAGTTTGGCGCACACCTCGTGGGCGTAGTCACGGCTCTTCTCGGAAACCGGAAGTGCCTTGACCTGCACGGGAGCCAGCCAGGTGGGGAACTTGCCCGCAAAGTGCTCAATAAGAATGCCGATGAAGCGCTCGATGGAGCCAAAGCACACGCGGTGCAGCATGATGGGGCGCTTCTTGGTGCCGTCGGCGTCCACGTACTCCAGGTCAAAGTTGAGCGGCATCTGGAAGTCGAGCTGAACGGTACCGCACTGCCAGGTACGGCCGAGCGAGTCCTCCAGGTGGAAGTCGATCTTGGGGCCGTAGAAGGCGCCGTCACCCTCGTTGACCTCGTAATCCATGTGCAGCTGCTCCAGAGCGGTGCGCAGGCCCTCCTCGGCGCGAGCCCAGTCCTCGTCGGAGCCCATGGAATCCTCGGGGCGGGTGGAAAGCTCAACGTGATACTTAAAGCCAAACTTCTGGTACACAGAGTCGATGAGGTTGACCACGCCCACGATCTCGTCGGTCAGCTGGTCGGGACGCACAAACAGGTGGGCGTCGTCCTGGTTAAAGCAGCGCACGCGGAACAAGCCGTGCAGGGCGCCGCGCAGCTCGTGGCGGTGCACCAGACCAATCTCGCCGGCGCGAATGGGCAGCTCGCGATAGGAGTGCGGCTTGGAGGCGTACACCAACACGCCGCCCGGGCAGTTCATGGGCTTAATGCAGTACTCTTCGTCGTCGATGACGGTGGAGTACATGTTGTCCTTGTAGTGGTCCCAGTGGCCCGAGGTCTTCCACAGCTGCTTGTTCATGATGAGCGGCGTGGAGATCTCCACGTAGCCGGCCTTGTGGTGGATCTCGCGCCAGTAGTCCAGCAGCGTGTTCTTAAGGATCATGCCGTTGGGCAGGAAGAACGGGAAGCCGGGAGCCTCGTCGCGCATCATAAAGAGGTCCATCTCGCGACCGATCTTGCGGTGGTCGCGCTTCTTGGCCTCCTCCAGCATGTGCATGTGCTCGTCGAGCTCTTCCTTGGTGGCAAAGGCGACGCCGTTGATGCGGGTGAGCATCTTGTTATCCTTGTCGCCCTTCCAGTAGGCGCCCGAGACGCCGGTGAGCTTAAACGCCTTCAGCGCCTTGGTGTAGCAGATGTGGGGGCCGACGCACATGTCGATGTAGTCGCCCTGCTGGTAGAAGGTGATGCGGGCGTCGTCGTCCAGGTCGCCGATGTGCTCGACCTTGTACTTCTCGCCGCGCTCCTCCATAAGGGCGATGGCCTCGGCGCGGGGCTTCTCGTACACGGAGAACTTGAGGTTCTCCTTGACGATCTTCTTCATCTCGGCCTCGATCGCGGGGAAGTCGTCCTCGCTGATCTTGACGCCCTCGGGCAGGTCGACGTCGTAGTAGAAGCCGTTGTCGGTCGCGGGGCCGTAGGCAAAGTCGGCCTGGGGGTACAGGCGCTTGATGGCCTGCGCCATGATGTGCGCGGCGGAGTGGCGGATG
>CABSBA010000291.1 GCA_902475825.1 uncultured Collinsella sp.
CTAGTGACTTGGAGTTTGGTATGGCTGTTGTTGATGTGCTGCCTTCGGATGGGAAGGTTATTGACGAGGGTCCTGTTGGTTGCTCTGTTGATGTTTGCTGTGATGACTTTCGTCATCTCGATATTGGACTGCCGCCCGAGATTCTTCGTCTCAAGGATGCCGGCTATTTGACGCAGGCTGTTGCTGCCTGCGATCGCCTTTTGGAGCAGAACCCTGAGCCTTCGCTGGCTGCTTGTGTTCGCGCCGAGCGGTATCGCATGCTCGAGACACCGCTTCATTTTTCGGTGTCGCGCGATCAGGCTATTGCGATGATTCGCGAGGAGTGGCCTGAGTTTACCGAAGAGCAGTTTGATGACCTGATTAATCGTAAGCGTATTGACTGGCGCTTTATCGATGGCGAGCTGTTTGTTCTTGATAACTTCCTCGATTCACTTCGCGTGTACCCCAAGGAGGTTCCGGGCCTGCGTCCCGATTCTACGGATGGAATTGCGCTGCGCAACCAGATGCTCAAGGATATGGAGTCGCAGGGTGGGCTGTCTCGTGGCATCACGCTTAAGGCGTGCGTGTCTGTCCCCGGCGCGTTGGAGGGAGAGACCGTTCGTGCGTGGCTTCCCGTTGCCGCCGCCTGCCGTCAGCAGTCTCAGATCGAGATACTTGATATGACGCCGGATGGGTCCATTGCTCCTGTGAACGCCTCGGCGCGTACTGCCTCGTGGGTCTCCTCGACCGACCGATCGTTCTCGGTGACCTATCGTTACCAAATCGATGCCGCTTATCGTGATATCTATGGAGGTGCGCTTCCGGCGCATCCGTGTATGGACGCGCCGCTGCCCGAGGACACCTCTGAGGACCGTCCGCACATTGCGTTCACGCCATATCTACAGCAGCTGACAGCCCGTGTCATTGACGGGCTCGAGGATCCGCTCGATCGCGCTCGTGCTATCTATGATTACTTGACACAGCATATCGACTATCGCTATCAGCCACCGTACCTGCTTTTGGGATCTATTGCCGACGACTGTGCGCATTCGCTCCGCGGCGATTGCGGCGTTATGGCGCTCACGTTTATCACCATGTGCCGCATCGCGGGCGTGCCTGCCCGTTGGCAGAGCGGCCTGTATGTTGCGCCCGACTCGGTGGGACCGCACGACTGGGCCGAGTTCTTCACGCCCCAGACCGGTTGGCTTAACGCCGACGTATCGTTTGGTTCCTCGGCACGTAGGATGGGGGAGGAGTGGCGTCGTCGTCACTACTTTGGCAATCTCGACCCGTGGCGTATGGTGGCCAACAATCGATTCCAGGCTGAATTTGTGCCTGCTTTTGATGGCATGCGTGAGGACCCCTATGACAACCAGATGGGCGAGGCCTCGGTTGACGGACGTGGATGTCGTAAGCGGGAGATGTTGCGCAAGGTTGAGCTTATCGAAATGCTCGAAGTTCCATTTTCGGACTAATCAACAGAAAGCTGTGATAAACTAACTCACGCATTACGTGCCCGAGTGGCGGAATTGGCAGACGCAGTGGACTCAAAATCCACCGTTGGCAACAACGTGCGAGTTCGAGTCTCGCCTCGGGCACCATACATGCAAGTGAGCGTTCAAGGGGGTCAAGACCCCCCTTTTTCGTGCCGAACTCGCGTGAGCGCGCGGAGCGTTAAGCAAACAGGCCCGTGGCCTGTTTGTAGCGGAGCGTGGCGAGGGCGCCATGCGCCCGAAGCCCGGGGCTTCGCGAAGCGAAGGCCCTTCGAGTCTCGCCTCGGGCACCATACATGCAAGTGAGCGTTCAAGGGGGTCAAGG
>CABSBA010000292.1 GCA_902475825.1 uncultured Collinsella sp.
GCCAAGGCCGATGCCGAGCATGCCGATGTCGTTAAGGGCGACTTTTACTTGTATTGGTCCACGCCCAGCGAGCGCCGAGAGCTTTTTGGGATTATCGACGAGCATATGACGGGCGCGGCGTATCGCCCCGCCGATCGCCCGGGTATCTTCTACCGCAAGCCTTCCATTTGGTCTGCCATCTATCGGCGCGAGTTCCTCAATGACAATCAGATTCGGTTCCTCCCCACGCCGGGCGCCTCGTATCAGGACGCGGGCTTTAACTTTAAGGTTTGGGCGTGCGCCGAGCGCGCTGCGTTTATTGCGGATCCCATTTTGTGCTATCGCCAGGATAACGAGAAGAGTTCTGTTAATTCGCCCAACAAGGTGTTTTGCGTGTGCGACGAATATGCCGAGATGCAGCGCTTTTTGGATGAACGCCCCGGGCTCAAGGCTCAGCTTCAGGGTATTTTGATGCGCATGAAGGTCGATACGTACCGCTGGAATGACGAGCGTCTGGTCGATGAGTTGCGTGAGCGGTTTTGGGAGAAGGCGTCTCCCGAGCTTAAGGCTGATTGGGATGCCGATCGCTTTGACCTGTCGCTCTTCGACCCGCGCGGCGAGACCGACCTGCGTTTGATGGTCAAATCGCCCCGTGCCTATATCGATTCGCGCTTTGGCTTTAAAAAGCCGGGCAAGCTCAATACGTTTAAGCACTACTTTAAGATAGGCGGGCTGCCGCTGGTCTGGCGCGTGCTGACGTATCAGCGTACCTACGGCGATAACCCGCATCCCGACGACGTGCCGGCGGCACAGTAGGAGCGCGTGACCATGGCTACCCCTAGGATTTCCGTCGTCGTTCCCATCTACAAGGTGGAGGAGTGCCTGGCATGGTGCCTGGACTCCCTACTCGCGCAGGATATGCCCGATTGGGAGGGCGTGCTGGTTAACGATGGTTCGCCGGATGGTTCGTGCGACATCGCCGCTGCCTATTGCGAAAAGGATACACGCTTTAAGCTTGTCGATAAGCCCAACGGTGGTCTGTCGAGCGCGCGCAATGCGGGCATCGCTGCGTCCACGGCGTCTGTCGTTGCGTTTTTGGATTCCGACGACCGGTTTACGCCTGATGCGTGCCGCGTAATCGTTGATGCCTTTGAGCGTGAGGATTGCGACGTTTTGACCTTTGGCGCAAACCCGTATCCGCTGGAGGCGGGGTATCCGTGGCTTAACTATGTGCTGAGTCCGCGCGATGTGTCGTTTGTGGGCTATAGCTCCGACCTGCTGTTTAAGGAAGCGTCTCGCCCCTTTGCATGGCGCACCGCTTGCAAGCGCGCTTTTTTGCTGGGCAACGGGATCGTGTTCGATGAAACCGTTAAGTATGGCGAGGACCAGGTCTTCGATTTTGCCGTCTATGGTCGCTCGCGTAAGACCGCGCTTATCTCGAACAAGCTGTACGACTATCGCGTGGCACGCAAGGGCTCGCTCATGGACACCATGCGCTATGACGATGAGACGCGTTTGCTGGAGCACGTGAAGATATACTCCGCGGTGCTGGCCGATTGGCGCCATGATGGGCTCGATGCCCAGCATGCCGATGACCTGGCGTACTTCCTGTGTGATCTGGTACTGTACGATGCACTCAGGCTGCTGAGCTCGGGCTGCGGCAAGGTTTTTGCTGCCGTTGCCGCGGCGCTTGATGGTTCTGCCGTGGGCAACGATGCCGCGCTCGCGCAATGTGCTCCTTCTGTTGCCGCTATGGTGCGTGCGGCACTTGTCGGTAAGGTGCCTGCTGCTCGTTCGTGCA
>CABSBA010000293.1 GCA_902475825.1 uncultured Collinsella sp.
AGCCTGACGCCAAACGGTCTCAGACTGGGGCTGAACGCCGGCAACGGCGTCGAAGACGGCGACAGCGCCATCGAGGACGCGCAGGCAGCGCTCGACCTCGGCGGTGAAGTCAACGTGGCCCGGGGTGTCGATGATCTGGATGCGGTAGTCGGTACCGTCCTTCTTCCAGAAGCACGTGGTAGCAGCGGAGGTAATGGTTACGCCGCGCTCCTGCTCCTGAACCATCCAGTCCATGGTGGCAGCGCCCTCATGGACCTCACCGATCTTGTGGGTCTTACCGGTGTAGTAAAGAATACGCTCGGTCGTGGTGGTCTTACCGGCATCGATGTGGGCCATGATGCCGATGTTACGGGTATCGGAAAGCTTGTACTTAGGCTTAGCCATGTTAGTTCCTTACCTTAAACTTACCAACGATAGTGAGAGAACGCGCGGTTGGCCTCGGCCATCTTGAAGACGTCCTCACGCTTCTTGACGGAAGCGCCCAGGCCGTTGGAAGCGTCGAGGATCTCGTTGGCGAGACGCTCGGCCATGGTCTTCTCCTTGCGAGCGCGGGAGAAGTTGACGATCCAGCGGATACCCAGAGCGGTGGAACGACGGGAGTTGACCTCCATCGGGACCTGATAGGTAGCGCCACCGACACGCTTGGGCTTAACCTCGAGCGTGGGCTTGACGTTGTCCATAGCCTTCTTGAAGGTAGCGAGAGCGTCGCCACCCTCGGACTTCTCGGCAACGATCTCGAAAGCGGTGTAAACGATGCGCTCAGCGGTGGCCTTCTTGCCGTCAAGAAGGACCTTGTTGATGAGCTGAGTCACCAGGCGGTTGTTGTAAACGGCGTCAGGCTGAACCTCACGACGATTAGCTGCTGCACGACGCGGCATGTGAAATCTCCTTAAGTGTCTACCGTGCGGCGCTTAGGCGGCACACGGCGAAAGTATCAAAACGTTATCTGGCTTATTTAGCCTTGGGGCGCTTAGCACCGTACTTGGAACGGGCCTGCATACGGTTCTGGACCGGAGCAGCGTCGTAGGCGCCACGGATGACGTGATAACGGACACCAGGGAGGTCACGGACACGACCGCCGCGGACGAGCACGATGGAGTGCTCCTGCAGGTTGTGGCCCTCACCCGGGATGTAAGCAGTAACTTCGATGCCGTTGACGAGGCGAACACGGGCAACCTTACGAAGAGCCGAGTTCGGCTTCTTGGGGCTCGTGGTGAAGACGCGGGTGCACACGCCGCGCTTCTGGGAGTTGTGCTGCAGAGCAGCGTTCTTGGACTTCTTGGGCACGGAACGACGGCCCTGGCGAACCAGCTGGTTAATAGTAGGCAAAGCGTACTCCTTCTCGAATGATTCCAGCTTTCTGTAAAGTGCAACGGCTTGAATCGAGGGGTCAGCATCCCCCTACGAAACACGCAGTTCGATAGGATACGTGCCGTTAGCTGTGCCGTCAACAGACCACGCCGCCGGGCGTATCCCAAAATGAGCACATTTCCGCAAAGCCTACACAAAAGGAATCCCCTCCTGTGCGCGGGGGCGGATTCCCGGACCGGGCCGCCCGCTGTTTAAGTTTGCTGCTCTACAGTCCTGGCTCGCACGGAGGCCACATTAAGTGGCCTCCGGCTCGTGCGGAACTCGCGACAAACTTAACCCCTGTGCCGCCCGGTCCGGGAATCCGACGTGCTCGTCGGGGCAACGTTACCTGCCAAAAAGGGACAGGTTTATTTTGGTCGGTTTTATCTGGGGAAACGTCGCGCTCCAGCGGTGATC
>CABSBA010000294.1 GCA_902475825.1 uncultured Collinsella sp.
CCGGGCGATAAGCTTCCCACCGTCGTTGAGTTCTGCGAGCTCTATAGCGTTTCCAAAATCACCGTCAAACGAGCTATCGAGCAAATCACCGAGGAAGGTCTTATTACCAGCCGGCGCGGATCGGGTACCTACGTTAAGGACACGGCGGGACTTCCCGGCCAGGCGTTTTTCCAGGGCAAAAACGACCGTGCCCAGGGTTTTTCGTATGAGCACCGCGGGGAGAAGGTGACCTCGGTGGTCTACGATTTCTCGATTGTTAATCCACCAGCGGACATCGCAGCCCAGCTGGGAATTGCCGAGGATGACTTTGCCTATCACATCGTGCGCGTGCGTCAGGCCGATGAGAAGCCCATCGTTATCGAGTACACCTACATGCCGCTCGAGCTGATTCCGGGCCTTAAAAAGAAGGACCTGTACGGATCGGTCTACCGCTTTGTCCGCGAGCAATGTGGGCTGAAGATTTCGAGCTTCCACCGTACCATTCGCGCCGTGGCAGCAACCGAGGAAGAAGCCGAGCGCCTGGACACCAAGCCTGGCTCTCCCCTGCTCGAGCTCACCCAGATTGGCTTTTTGGACAGCGGCGCCGCCTTTGAGTATTCGGTCTCACGCAACGTTGGCGACCGCTTTGAGTTGCACAACGTAACGTTGGCATAGGTTTTTGTAGTCATGCGGGCGCTCGTTTTGAACAGTTTTACGCAGCGCCCGCGCAACACAATGGGGTATGAATATGTCCGATTTGATTAAGCTGACGCCGATCTTTCACGAGAAGATCTGGGGCGGCCGCCAGCTCGAAACCGTATTTGGTTACGACATTCCCGAGGGTCCCATCGGTGAGTGCTGGGCCATCTCGGCCCACCCCAACGGCGACTGCCAGATTGCGGAAGGCCCGTACACAGGCCACACGCTATCGTGGCTGTGGGCCGAGCACCGCGAGCTCTTTGGCAACTGCGAGGGCAAGGAGTTCCCGCTGCTCATTAAGATTCTGGACGCCAAGGACGACCTTTCGATCCAGATTCATCCCAACGACGAGTACGCCGCCAAGCACGAGAACGGCAGCCTGGGCAAAACCGAGTGCTGGTATGTGCTGGACTGCGAGCCCGGCGCCACAATCATCGTCGGTCAGCGTGCCAAGGACCGCGCCGAGGCCGCACAGATGATCGAGGAAGGACGTTGGGACGACATGCTCAACGTGCTGCCGATTCACAAGGGCGACTTTTTCCAGATTGATTCCGGTACCGTGCACGCCATCAAGACCGGCACGCTCATTTTGGAGACGCAGCAGTCGAGCGACGTGACGTATCGTCTGTACGACTACGACCGTCCCGGCACCGATGGCAAGCTGCGCCCGCTGCACATTGAGCAGAGCCTCGACTGCATCGACTTTGATGCTCAGGCTCCGACCGACGGCACGGTGACCGCGCCCGAGGTGGACGGCGTGACCGAGCTCGAGTCCAACCCCTGCTACACCGTCGATCGCGTGCGCGTCAACGGCAGCAAGACCCTCGACCAGCGCTGGCCCTTCATGTGCCTGTCGGTCATCGACGGCGAAGGCACCGTCTGCGGCGACCCCGTCCACAAGGGAAGCCACCTGCTGGCACCCAGCACCGTGGACCAGATCGAACTCGAAGGCAAGATGGAACTGATCGTCTCGCACCTGTAGATCGCACCAACAACCCAAACGCAACAAGGGGCTCCCCCGTCCATATACGGGGGTGTGCTGGGTGCCGACCGACTCGATAACAACAACAAGGCGCGCAGCAATGGCT
>CABSBA010000295.1 GCA_902475825.1 uncultured Collinsella sp.
TCATGCTGTTCGACGAGCCGACCTCCGCGCTCGACCCCGAGATCGTGGGCGAGGTGCTCGAGGTCATGCGCAAGCTTGCGGCCGACGGCATGACCATGGTCGTCGTTACGCACGAGATGGCCTTTGCCCGAACCGTGTCCGACCGCGTGGTCTTTATGGACAAGGGCGTGGTGCTCGAGGACGCCGCGCCGGCCGAGCTCTTCGGCAACCCCAAACATCAGCGCACTCGCGAGTTCCTCTCTCGCTATCTCGAGGACAAATAACCGACGCAAACGCTTGCGTGGCAGGGCCGCTCCCGTGGGGCGGCCTTTGTCGTCACAATCGAAAGGATGTCATGGCCGAGGTTTGGCGCTTCTTTGCGCATGAGGACGATTTTGCCGATATAGACGAGGCCGGTGCGTGCGAGCGCTTGGGTCGCGTGCTGTCGTTTCCGACCATCTCGAGCATGGATGCCGAGGCGGTGGACTGGCAGCCCTTCGACGACCTGCGCGCCTATATGCAGCAGGCCTGGCCGCGCGTGTTTGCGGCGGGCGAGGTCGAGCTTATTGACCATTCGCTGCTGGTGACACTTGCCGGCAGCGATTCGGCTCTTAAGCCCGTTATGCTCATGGGCCACATGGACGTGGTCCCCGTGGTGCCGGGTACCGAGGCCGACTGGACGCACGCCCCCTTTAGCGGGCACGTGGACGACACCTACATCTGGGGCCGCGGCGCGATCGACATGAAGGACCAGGTCGCAGGCATTCTCGAGGCTGTCGAGTATGCGCTGGCGCACGGCTGGCAGCACGAGCGCACGCTGCTCCTGGCCTTTGGCCAGGACGAGGAGACAACGCAGTACGGTGCAGGCGCCATCGGCTGCGCGCTCGAGGAGCGCGGCATTGAGCTTGAGTACCTGATCGACGAGGGCGACTACCGCATCGTTCCGGCTGTTGAGTACGGTGCGGGCGAGGGCTGGCTTATGCATGCCGACCTCGCGGAGAAGGGCTATGCCGATATCGTGCTCAAGACGAAGAGTGAGGGCGGGCATTCCTCCAACCCCTACGGTGGCACATCGCTCGAGGTGCTGAGCCGCGCTATCGCCGCAATCTGCGATATCGAGTGGCCGACGCGCGTGACCGACTTGCTTGCCGCCCAGCTTGTCGAGTTAGGGCTCTACACGGCCGATGAAATTGCCGCCAACGGGGGTGCCATCGTCCGCGATTGCCTTGCCAGCAAGAAGCTCTATCCGCTGGTGACGACCACCTGCGCACCCACGCAGATCGAGGGTGGCAGCACCGGCGCCAACGTAATGCCGCAGGATATGTGGGCCAACATTAACTTCCGCATGCTCGAGGGCACGAGCGTGGCCGACGTTGTGGCGCGCTGCTGTGAGGCAATTGCCGCAACGGACCTTGCCGGTCGTGTCGAAGTGGAGCTGGGCCCCGGCAGCTCCGAACCCTCGCCGTCCCCGCGCATCGGTGGTCCCGGCCTCGAGGCGGTTCGCTCCATCGCCGCCCACTATTTCCGTGATCCAAAGGGGACGGAGGAAAACGGATCATTCGAGCCGGTGGCAATTGTGCCCTCGACCGTGATCGGTGCGACCGACGCTGCCAACTACCAGCACATTTGCCCTGAATGCATTCGCTTCTCGGCCTTTGTGGTTGATGACGACGAGTGCGATCGCGGCGTCCACGGCACCAACGAGCGCGTCACCCGCCGCGCCTACCTCCAGGGCATCCGCTTCCTCGTCGCTCTACTCCAAAC
>CABSBA010000296.1 GCA_902475825.1 uncultured Collinsella sp.
GCGCATGCGGCCCAATTCGCTCGACGAGTATGTGGGCCAGCAAAAGGCCGTCGGTAAGGGCTCGTGGTTGCGTGCCGCAATTGAGCACGACGTGCTGTCGAGCGTGATTCTGTACGGGCCGGCCGGTACGGGCAAGACGACGCTGGCCCACATTATCGCCAACCATACCAAGAGCGAGTTTGTTGAGGTCAGCGCCGTGACAGGCACCGTGAAGGACCTGCGCCGCGTGATCGACGAGGCCAAGACGCGCCTGAATACGTACGACCGCCGTACCATTCTTTTTATCGATGAGATTCACCGTTTCTCCAAGTCGCAGCAGGATGCCCTGTTGCATGCGGTTGAGAACCGTACCGTCATTATGATTGGCGCCACGACGGAGAACCCTTACTTTGAGGTCAACTCGGCGTTGCTCTCGCGCGGTCGCGTGGTGGAACTTGAGCATCTTAAAGACGAGGATATCGCCACACTCATTGAGCGTGCGCTCGAGGCGCCGCAGGGTTTGAACGGCAAGTTCTCGGCCGATGAGGATACGGTTAAGACTATCTGCACGCTGGCAGCGGGTGACGCTCGCTCGGCGCTCACGACGCTTGAGCTTGCGAGCGAGATTGCCGTCACGCGTCCCGATACCGAGGGAACGCCCGCGCCGGCGGCGGGGGAGCGCTATCCCATCACTGTTGACGACGTGAAGATTGCCAACCCGCGCCGTGGCTTTTCGTACGACAAAAACGGTGACATGCACTACGACATTATCAGTGCGTTCATTAAGTCTATGCGCGGTAGTGACCCCGATGCCACGATCTATTGGCTTGCACGCATGATCGACGCGGGGGAGGATCCCAAATTTATCGCTCGTCGTATTATGATTCAGGCTTCTGAGGATGTTGGCAACGCCGACCCACAGGCGCTTTTGGTGGCACATGCCGCGTTTAAGTCTGCCGAGGTCATTGGCTATCCCGAGTGCCGTATTAATCTGGCTCAGGCTGCTCTCTATGTGTGCTTGGCGCCTAAATCCAACGCGTGCGAGGCTTCGATCGATGCGGCGTTGGCCGATATTCATTCAAGTGGGCTCCGCGAGGTGCCGAGTTATCTGCGCGATCGTCATCGCCCGGGCAGCGACGAATACGGTGTGTATAAGTATCCGCATGATTATCCCGAAGGCTGGGTCGATCAGCGTTATTTGCCCGAGGGGTTGGAGCGCGGTGCGTTTTGGCAGCCTGCCGGCCGCGGCTGGGAAGAGTGGCGCGTAGAGCAAAGCGAGCGCGACCGTAGCGGCAATGCGCCCAAGTAGGTCATTGGCACCTCGCACATCCCCTTTGGGTATCTTTCCCCTTCTTTGGGGTACCATGAACAGCGTCTGTATTTCGATTCCTTCGGGAGGCTTGTATGAGTCCCATTCAAATCGCCCTGCTGCTGCTCGCCGTTGCCGGTGTGTGGGCTGTTATCGAGCTCGCGCTCACACTGCGAAAGACCCGCACCGTCGTTGATTCGCTCGATAAGACCGTGAGCGACCTTAACAACACCATCGCCGAGGCTCAGCCTGTGGTGGCAAAGCTCGATGGTGCCGTTGACGAGCTTACGCCCGCACTTGCCCAGATGGAGCCGCTGCTTAAGTCGAGCAAGACTGCCGTTGACGCCCTGACGTCCAACCTCGTTGAGGTTGAGGCGGTCGTTCGCGACATCTCTGAGGTCACGGGCACCATGGCCGAGGCAAGCAACGCTGTGTCGAGCGTGACTGATT
>CABSBA010000297.1 GCA_902475825.1 uncultured Collinsella sp.
GGAAGAAGCCGGTAGTGCAAGCAGATAATTCAAGAATTCAATAAGCAGCGGTGTGAGAGAGCGCCGCATTACACGTAACTAGGAGCGTGGTTACACAATGCAGGAGGCATGGGAAGGCTTCAAGGAAGGCATCTGGACGGGAGAGGTTGACGTCCGAGACTTCATCCAGAAGAACTACACCCCCTACGAGGGCGACGAGTCGTTTCTCGTCGGTCCGACCGAGCGTACCAAGGAGCTGTGGGGCGAAGTTCTCGACCTGCTGCTCAAGGAGCGTGAGCAGGGCGGCGTCCTCGATATGGACACCAAGACCGTCACGGGCATCGTGAGCCACCCCGCTGGCTACATCGATAACGCCCACCGCGAGAAGGAGACCATCGTCGGCCTCCAGACCGACAAGCCGCTCAAGCGCGCGCTGCACGTCAACGGTGGTATCCGCATCGCTTGCCAGGCTGCCAGCCAGCACGGCTACAAGGTCGACGAGAACGTTGTCGAGCGCTACACCTTCGAGCGCAAGACCCACAACGCCGGCGTCTTTGATGTCTACACCCCCGAGATGCGTGCTTGCCGCTCGGCTCACATCATCACCGGTCTGCCCGATGGCTATGGCCGCGGCCGCATCATCGGCGACTACCGTCGTGTCGCCCTGTACGGCGTCGACTACCTGATCAAGGACAAGGAGGCCCAGAAGGCTTCCACCCCGACGGTCATGACCGCAGACAACATCCGCGATCGTGAGGAGCTGCAGGAGCAGATCCGCGCCCTCGGCGAGCTCAAGATGATGGCCGAGACCTATGGTTTCGATATTTCCAACCCTGCTACCAACACGCAGGAGGCCATCCAGTGGATGTACTTCGCCTACCTCGCTGCCGTCAAGGAGCAGAACGGCGCCGCTATGTCCATCGGCCGTACCTCTACGTTCATCGACATCTACGCTGAGCGCGACCTTGCCAACGGTACCTTCACCGAGGAGCAGATCCAGGAGTTCGTGGATCACTTCATCATGAAGCTCCGCATGGTCAAGTTTGCCCGCATCCCCAGCTACAACCAGCTGTTCTCCGGCGACCCGCAGTGGGTCACCGAGTCCATCGGCGGCATGGGTGTTGACGGCCGTACGCTCGTTACCAAGATGAGCTACCGCTACCTGCACACGCTCGAGAACATGGGCACCAGCCCCGAGCCCAACATGACCGTTCTGTGGTCGACCCGTCTGCCCGAGAACTTCAAGAAGTTCTGCGCCAAGACTTCTGTCGCCAGCTCCTCGATCCAGTACGAGAACGACGACCTCATGCGCGTTTACCACGGCGACGACTACGGCATCGCCTGCTGCGTGTCCTCCATGCGCATCGGCAAGGAGATGCAGTTCTTCGGCGCCCGTGCCAACCTGGCCAAGTGCCTGCTCTACGCGCTCAACGGCGGTGTTGACGAGGTCTCCAAGAAGCAGGTCGGCCCCAAGTACCGCGCCGTCGAGGGCGATACGCTCGATTACGACGACGTTGTGGCCAAGTACAACGACATGATGAAGTGGCTTGCTGGCGTGTACGTCAACTCGCTGAACATCATTCACTACATGCACGACAAGTATTGCTACGAGCGCATCCAGATGGCTCTGCACGACAAGCACGTGCACCGCTGGTTCGCTACGGGCATCGCTGGCCTTTCCGTCGTGGCTGACTCCCTGTCCGCCATCAAGTACGCCAAGGTCCACCCCGTCCGTGACGAGAACGGCATCATCGTC
>CABSBA010000298.1 GCA_902475825.1 uncultured Collinsella sp.
CCACCTTTGTGGGACAAAACCACGGTGCCCGCCAGATCGACCGCTGCACCAAAACGCTTAAGGTCTGCCTGGTCGAAGGCGGTATCGTTGCACTCACCACAATCATCGTTATTGTCGGCCTGGGGCGCGAGATCTTGTCGCTCTTTAACAGCGATCCCAACATCGTCTCGATCGGCTATATCCGCGTATGTTCGATCTTCCCGGCGTACGCCTTTAGCATGTTCTACGAAAACATGTCCGGCTACCTGCGCGGCTTTGGCATCTCGCTCACGCCCGCCCTCATCACCATGATCTGCGTCTGCGGCATCCGCTTCTATTGGGTGTTCTGCGTGTTCCCACACTTCCGCACCTTTGCGAACATCATGATGGTCTACCCCATCAGCCTGGGCACCACGGCGTTCTTTATGGTCGTGGCGGTACTACTTTGCCACCCGGCACGCACCTATCGCGCCACCCAAGCCAAAGCGACAGCCCGCTAAACACCGCACTCAACGCCACGCCCGTCATTAATTGACAATATGCGAGCTCATATAGTCGATAAAGCGCCTCGTGGCGATAGGCATGGTGTCCCAGCTGCGCCAGGCGGCCACCACGTCGCGCGAGGGAGCATGCACGATGGGACGTACGCGAATATCGGCCCGCATGCCCTCAACGGTACGGCGATACAGCATGCTCACGCCTAGGCCCTCCTCCACCATCGCCATGATGGTGTAGTCGTCAGTCACCTCACTCGTCACGTGCGGCGACAGCCCATGCATTGCGAATGCATCGAGCACCAGGCTCTGTTCGCCCTCATCCAGCAGTACAAACGGCTCGGACGCCAGGTCGGCGAGCGTCACCCTTTCCTTTGCCGTCAGCGGATGCGCGGCCGGCAACAGCGCCACCAACTCATCGTGATAGACCACGCGCTTCTCGAGCCCAGCGGTAAATCCGCGCGCCGTAAAACAAAAATCAACCACGCCATCGTGCACCCATTGAGCGTTGCGCGTGTAATCGCCCTGCTTGAGGGTAAAGCGTACGCCCGGGTGCAGCGCACCAAAGTCGCGGATCACACGCGGCAGCACGGTACGACTCACGTTGGTGAACGTCGCAATACGAATATCAGTCGAAGAGAGCCCCAGCAGCTCCTGGCGCTTGCCCTCAAGCTCGGCCTCGGCGGTCACAATCTGGCGCAGGAACGGCAGGTACTGTTTGCCGTCGCGCGTAAGCGAAACGCCCTGCTTACCGCGCTCGATAAGCGTGGTACCCAGCTCGCGCTCGAGCGCCTTGACGGCCTGGCTCACCGCACTTTGCGTATAGCCCAGCTCGTCCGCCGCGCCTTTAAGGCTGCCGCGATCGACCACCATACAAACAATCTGATACCGCGATGCCATCGTGCCTCCACATCAATGCAGCCGTAAAACGTTTTGCCAGGGCTTTTCCCGCCAACATTAGCATTTCTTAATCATACTGAAGATACATTCGCTTTACTACATCCACATCTGAGAGCAGAATCCTTTTTACGAAACCGTTCTGTAACAAAAGGAGTCCCATGGATCGCAAAAAAGCAATCGCGCTCTCATTTTCCGTTCCCGTCGCATGGGGCTTTTCGTACCCCCTCATGAAGATCGGCATGGACAGCATGAACGCCACGAGCATCGTTGCGCTGCGCTGCATCATCGCCTTTGCGGCCTGCCTGCTGCTCTTCCACAAGCACACGTTGCGCATCAACCGCGACCTTATGGT
>CABSBA010000299.1 GCA_902475825.1 uncultured Collinsella sp.
CCTCGAAGCCCATGAAGTTAAAGATGATGATCGACAGGTAGCCAAGAGCGTTGGTGTTGGTGAGCTCGGGCAGGAAGGTGGCAGCGGACATGTCGTTCGCAAAACCGTTCTCCATGGCATACCAAATACCCAGAGCGCCGACGATAACGGCAACGGCGACCTTGATGATAGCACCTCCGTTAAGGACCCACTCGGAGTCGGCCGCCTTGGAGCGCCCCATAAGGTAGACGATCCACACAAAGGCAAGTTCGATACCCATCTTGGCAATTAGGTTGAACTCGACGCCAAAGACCATGCCCAGGATGTCGGGGAACATGGTAGCCAGCGAGGCGATCCACAGCGGGTAGTTGACCCAGTAGTAGTACGAAATGCGGGCGCCCCACTTGTCACCCAGGCCATCGCGTACCCAGTCGTAAATGCCGCCCTCGCCGTCATAGGTGGTGCCGAGCTCGGCGACAACCATGCCGTAAGGGAGCAGGAAGGTCAGGATCAGGAAGATCCACCAGAAGAACTGCTGGTTGCCAATGGCAGCAGCAGGTGCGGCGGCCTCGCAAACGAAGACGACGCAGATGATGGTCGAAATGACCGTCAAGAAGGAAAGCTTTTTCTTTCCGTCGCTCATGATGAGCTCCTTCGCTCAGTCTTGGACAGATCCGAGGCCCTAAGGTATTAAGGCAATTGCCTGGGCCTCGGTGAGCGGGCGACAGGAGACGAGCATCCGCCGCCCGCAAACGTGCTTTAAGAAGCCTTGAGGCTTAGAGCTGCTCGAGAGCCTCGAGAGCGGCGTGGAGCTCAGCCTTGGCGGAGTACTCGACGTCCTCGTCGTTGAGCGGAGTGCGCTTGCCCAGGGCGGCAAGGAGAGCACGGATGGAGTGCTTGCGGTTCTCGGCCTCGACCCAGCACAGGGAGCGCTCGGGATCGTCCATGACCTCGTCGACGACTTCCTCGTTGCGGGTGGCCGGCAGGCAGTGCATGAACTTGGAGTTGGGGCCGGCGAAGTTCATCATGTCCATGGTGACCTGATACTTGGGATAGAACACGTCCATGTAGTTCTCGCCCGAGACCTCCTCGTCGTACAGGCCATACCACACGTCGGTGTAGATGAAGTCGGCGCCCTTGATGCACTCGATGTCGTCGGAGATGACAACCGAGCCGCCGGAGACCTTGCAGTTCTCCTCGGCGATAGCCATCATCTGCTTGCCGAACTCGGCGCGCTCCTCGACGGTGCCAACGTGCAGGCCGCCGTCGGGGATCTGGTGGCCCTTAGGTCCAAACTGGACAAACTTCATGCCGACCTTGGAGGCGATGAACATGAGGGAGACGCAGACCTGGGTGGCGTCGCCGATGAAGGCCAGGGTGCAGTCCTCGATCTTCTTGCCCTCGGGGAGGTTCTCGAGCATGGTCATGAGGTCGCCCATCTCCTGCGTGGGATGGTTGAACTCGGACATGCCGTTGATGACGGGCACAGCGGAGCCCTCGGCGAGGCCGACGACGTCCTTGTGACGGTCAACGCGAGCCATCATGATATCGAGCAGCGAGCCCATAACGCGAGCGGTGTCGCCCAGGGACTCGTGACCGCCGAGCTGGATGGTGCCAGGGCCATAGAACTGAGCATGGCCGCCGAGGTCGGTCATAGCAGTCTCGAAGGAAAGACGGGTGCGGGTGGAGACCTGCTGGAAGATCATGCCAAGGCTCTTGT
>CABSBA010000300.1 GCA_902475825.1 uncultured Collinsella sp.
AAAGAAGTGGGGCTCGGAAATAACCGAGCCCCACTTCTATTTGTTCGTTTATGGCCTTGCAGCAAAAGCACTCTGCCGCTCCAAGGGACCCTACCGCTCCTCCAGCGTCCAGCCCTTCTGGGCGCAAAGGTCACGCAGGGTAGCCACCAGGTCCGCGTTGGTGTTGCTGTCGACCACGATCTTGTCGATGTGATCAGCGGCAATGTTGAGCTTGGGGAACGAGTGGCTGCAACCCGACAGGTTGAGCTCACCGACGTTGCAGGTAATCTCGAGTGCGCCAAGAATGTCATCATTCGAAAGATCAATCTTCTCGAGGTCCGTGCCCGCCAATTCGCCGGCCTGCCCGTCGATCAGGGCCTTCTCGCCCTGAAGGCCTTGGTCAACGGTAAAGAACATCAGGTTCTTAAGACCCGAAGCGTTGATGGAATTGACAGCACCCTTAAGGCCTTCAATACAAAAGGAATTGAGCTTGGGGCAGACGCTCAGGTCGAGGTCCTGGGTCGTCATGTCGCCAAACTTGAGCACCTCAAGTGCCTCGAGCTCGCTAAAGTCCGCACTCTTGGCGCTCAGGGTATTGATGCCGAGCGTATCGAGCTTGTCCAGCTTGCTAATGGGCGTGAAATCCGTCACCTCGTCACTCACGACCAGCTCCGTGATGCGCTGGGTCTCCTTGGCGGTCAGCTGGCCATCGTCATCGTTATCGTAGTCGGCAAGCAGCCCGTGCAGGGTATCATCCGAGATCGCATCAACATCGACGAGACCTTTTTCTTTCTTGGTCTCGGAACCAGAGGCGTCAGTTGAGCTCGACTCTTTAGAGGCGCTCGACGAGGCTCCCCCGCCGCCCTGCACGTCACCGACGCCGCCAATCACGGCGAAAGCGGCAACCGCGCCTATGACCACAACCGCCGCGAGCACTACCAGGGCGCGAACGCCACCCAAGCGGGAGACAGCTTCATTTGCACGTTCAGCCGCCTGTCCATTCGGCTGGCCGGCAGGGCGAGGGATCCGACTTGTCGAACGTCCCGGCATCTGCTGCGCCTGCCCAGTAGACTGTTCGGTTGCCTGCCCGTTCGGACGCATATTCACCCGCACATCCGGCGTCTCGGCAGCCCGCTCATGAACCCCGCCCGAAGGCTGCTCGGTCACACGCTGAACCCGTTCGTTATCCCGCCGTGACATATCAGGCTTAAACTTAGCCATACCGCTTCTCCTAACTTGAGCGCATCGCTACTGCTGCTCCATGGTGTAGCCGTAGTCACTGCTCATTTTTTGCAAAAACTCGACCATACTGCTGCTCGTGTCGCTGTCGTACAAGATCTTGCCAACGCGATTGGGCGTAAACGTAATATCGAAGGCATCTTTCCTGCCTGCGCCGCACAAATTGAGCGTTTCGACTCTGCTACTGATCTTCAGGACCTCGAGGTTTACATCGCCCGACAGGTCAAGCGTCCCAATGCTGCCATCAAGGCCTTCAATCTGGACGTTCGTCAACGAGGACATGTTTTTGGCATGCAAGGTATCGACGGGGCTCTCGAGCCTGTTTATGGTAACGCGCTGTAGCTGAGGAAAACGTGTGAGATCAACCTGAGGCACCGAGCAGTCGCCAATGGACAGATGAGTGATATTGCTAATGGAGCTTATGTCGTAGTTTTCGCTGTCGTAATCGCCGATGCCAAACGTCGTGATGTTG
>CABSBA010000301.1 GCA_902475825.1 uncultured Collinsella sp.
CAGCCAGCGAGCGCACTACGTCGTTGGTGCCGAACGCCTTGAGGCCCGCATCAGCCGAGGCGATGACGGCAGCGATGCCGTCCTCCATGAGTCCCTGCAACGCCGCGCCGATCACACCAAACGTTAGCCAAAAAACGAGGCCCATGATCACCAGGAACGCCGGAATGGCTGTGTAACGACCTGTCAGGATGCGGTCGATCTTGACGGAGCGCACGTGCTCGCGGCTCTCATGCGGCTTGACGACGCAACGCCCGCACACGTCGCCGATAAAGCTAAAGCGCATATCGGCCAGCGCAGATAGACGGTCGGTGCCGGCCTCGCCCTCCATCTGGGTAATGATGTGCTCGATGGCGTCAAGTTCGTTACGATCCAGGTGAAGCGCCTCGGTCACCAGTTCGTCGCCCTCAACCAGCTTGGTCGCCGCAAAACGCACGGGAATGTGCGCCGTCGCGGCATGGTCCTCGATAAGGTTGGCAATGCCGTGGATGCAACGATGCAGCGCACCGCCGTCCGAGCCATCGGGCGCACAGAAGTCCAGGCGACCGGGGCGCTCACGGAACCGCGCCACGTGCAAGGCATGATCCACCAGCTCGCCGATGCCCTCGTTGCGGGCAGCGCTAATGGGGACAACGGGCACGCCCAACAGGCTCTCGAGCAGGTTGACGTCCACGGCGCCGCCGTTGGCCGTCACCTCGTCCATCATGTTGAGCGCGATGACCATGGGGCGATCGAGCTCCATAAGCTGCAGCGTCAGGTACAGATTGCGCTCGATGTTGGTAGCGTCGATGATATCGATAATGGCGTCGGGATGCTCATCCAGGATAAACTGGCGGCTCACGATCTCTTCGCCCGTATACGGCGACAACGAATAAATACCGGGCAGGTCGGTAACGCTTGCCTCGGGGTGGTTGCGGATGGTGCCGTCTTTGCGGTCGACCGTCACGCCGGGAAAGTTACCGACATGCTGGTTGGAGCCCGTCAGCTGGTTGAATAACGTGGTCTTACCGCAGTTTTGGTTGCCGGCGAGAGCAAAGTGCAGCGGCGCGCCCTCGGGCACGGCAGTCTTTGCCGCGCGGGGCGAATACGTCCCCTCTCCCAGGGCCGGGTGCTCCGTCGTGCCGATTGCGGCGTTAGCGCGCGGACCCGTATCGGTGTCGTGAACACCCACGAGCTCGATGCGAGCAGCATCGTCCTTGCGCAGCGTCAACTCGTAGCCACGCAGGCGAATCTCGAGCGGGTCGCCCATGGGGGCGTACTTCATCATGGTGACTTCGGTGCCCGGTGTTAGGCCCATGTCCAAAATATGCTGTCGAAGCGCCTGATCGTCGGATGTCACCGATGCGACAACGGCGTCCTTTCCAATCTCGAGTGTATCGAGCTTCACGTCCGTGTTCCTCCCCCGGCGCCCACAGGGCGTTGCATTTATGTTCACCATGGCTAACCGTTTGCCATGGCTAACCAATTTTAACCATGCATGATAGCGCGAACACACAGTGACGTTCAATTAACAGATTGCCGCTCTGGCGGGCTTGCAGCGTCGGCTGGTTACGCGGTTTGGTAAAACCGCGTAACTAGAAACCGTGGCGCTCCAGGAAGCGGAAGGCCAAGCGAATCCATGGACGGACCGCCACCTGCTTGTCCTCGTTGTCGACCGCGGTGTTGGCGTTGCCGAGCGAAAGGC
>CABSBA010000302.1 GCA_902475825.1 uncultured Collinsella sp.
CTTGCGGGCGATGATGTAGTCCATGCCGCCCAGCTCGGTGCCGCCGCACGCCACGTACACGGGGATAAAGTCGTACATCTGCTTGATGATACGGTTGCCAAAGGCCAGCTTAAAGCGAGTCTGCAGGTACTGGTCCAGCTTGTGCATCTTCTGGAGCAGCTCGTCGTCGATCACATACTCGACCTTGGCCTTCTGGAACAGATACTGCAGGTGGTCGGCCGTCACGTGCACACGCTCGTGCGGCTCGCACTCAAACGCGTCGGCGCGCTCGTTGAGCTCGATGGGAATCGCGCGGTCGTACACCTTGTCCGTGATGGTAAAGGTGGAGTCGTCGTTGTTGGCGGTGCCGATAAACCACAGGCTGTCGGGGATGGTGAGCTTGCCGTCGTGCAGGCCCTTGGGGTCTGCCGCCCACTGGGTAGGCACCAGGTCGAGCACCCACTCGTCGTGGCTGGGCATCTCGAGCACCGACAGGATCTCGGCAAAGTAGTACTCCACGCGGGCGAGGTTCATCTCGTCGAGCACGATCATGGACGGGTCTTGGCGAAGGCCCGCCTCGTACACGGCGCGGAGGAACTCGGTCTCGTTAAAGCGCTTGGAAAACTCGTTGAAGTAGCCCAGCACCTCGGTGCGATCGCGAAAACTCGGCTGCACCGACACGATGGTCGCGGGGTTGTCCAGATAGCGGCTAAAGCTGTAGGGCAGCGACGTCTTACCAGTACCCGAAATGCCCTCCAGAATCAGCAGCTTGGAGGCGGCCATGCCGGCCACAAAGCGGCGGATGACCTCGGGCGTGTAGTAGAGCTTCATCTGGCTGCAGGCGAACGCGCGGAAGCTGTCGACAAAGTCCTCCAGCGAGATGGCATCGTCGTAGACCGGGGGCTCCCAGTCGCGGTACTTAAGGTCCACAAGGGACAGCTTGGGGAAGCGGTTGGCCTGGGCGATTTCCTTTTCCTCGGCAAGGGTCTTGGCCTCGACGGTGGCCTTGGCCATGGCGGCCGCGGCGTCCTTGACGCCATCGCCATCGAGCGCGAGCGACGCGTTGCCCGACACCACGGCAGCCGTGGCGCCCTCGCCCGCAGGCGCACCCGCAGCGGCGCCCACCACGTTGCCCACCGTGGGCAGGTGGTCGTCGGCCAGGGCCGAGGCGCCCACGTACGGAATCTGCTTGGTGCCGCCCATGGCATTGACCTTGAGCGCCAGCAGCTTGTTCTTCTCGTCCATAAGGTCGAGCACCTGCTTGTTCAGGCGGCCGATCTCGCGATAGAGCGCCTTGTTGGACGTGTCGTCGCGATGAAGGCGGCGGTTGATGCGGTAGCGGTGGACCAGAATGGCCACGATCAGCACGGGGACCGCGATGAGCATGGCAAACAGAATGACCGCGCCGATCTTGCCCACCAGGTCAAACGTGGTGAAGTAAGTCATAAAGATGCTGAAGTACTCAACCCAGCCAAACACCAGCAGATTAAGGATGGAGCTCACGACGGCAACGACGTTGTAGACGACCTTTGCCAGCAGCTCCCAGGCAAATCCCAGAAACTCACTCACTGTCGCTGTCCTCCTGCTTGTTTGCGTTCATCGCCGCCTCGGCCTCGGCCTTCAGACGACGGGCTTCCTCGAGCTTGGCCTCGGCC
>CABSBA010000303.1 GCA_902475825.1 uncultured Collinsella sp.
CGGCGGGGCCGCAGGATTATCTCCTGCGGCCCCGCCTGACATGTGCGCGGATGTGTCCGCCAACCCGCGGCTGATGTTACGTGCCGTTACGCGATGGTTGCGCTGTAGGAGGCGACGTCCTCGTAGGAATCGGTCAGGTAGGCGTCGATGCCGATGGTCGTATTGACGAGGTCGTCAAGGCTGTCAAGCTCGCCGCTCGAGAACGTGAATTCCTCGGTGGCGTTGGTACCGGGCATCAGGTGAGCCGAGAACCAGGGTTCCTTCATGGTGCCGTTGACGTTGGTCTTGCCGGAAGGAGCGTAGAAGGTCAGGTCCTTGTCGCTCTTGTTGGTGATGTTGACGACAAAGCCGATGTCGCCCCAGTCGTCCTTGAACTTCTCGGTGATGGTGATGGTGCACAGGTCGTCATCGGCGACGGTGACGGCGGGGGAGATTTCGATGCTCTGGACGTCGTCGTCTTCGACGGCCTCATCGATCTCTTCTTCCTTCTCGGCGTTCTCGCGATCCTTCTTCACCGTACCGGACAGATCCTTGTCGGACTTCGTAAAGATAATCTTGTCGCCTTCCACCTCGAGGACGAGCTTGCCGTCCTTGAGCTTCATGTCCTGCGAATCGCCGTCGGCGGTGATGGTTGCGGTGGTGGCGTCCTTGGCCTCCCACTTAAGGTCGACAACCTCAAGGAACAGGTCGAGGGAACCCGTGCCGTCCTCATCGAGGATCAGGATGCAGTTGACGCCCCACTCCTCGAGCATGTCCATGTACTCATCGGTCAGCTCTTCGCCCTCCAGGGTTCCGCCCGAGAATTTCCAGCTGCCGACGAAGTTGGCCTTGGGGTCCTTGCCGCCGTCGCTGCAGCCCGTCAGGGCAAAGGCGAGCGCCAAAACGCATGTCAGAAATGCGAGTGCGGACTTTTTGAACGTTGTCTTCATGGTGTCCTCCTTCTTGTGTGAAAACCCATAGAAGCAAATGCGGGGGTGGCGGAACCCCCGCCAATTACCAGATAAAGGGGCTAGGGCCTGGGTGTTCCGCAGTTGCTGCAGAACTTGCCGCCGTTTTCGCTGCCGCAGTTGGGGCAGAACCACTTGGCCGGTGCCGGGGCCGGTGCGGGGCTGCCGCACTCGGAGCAGAACTTGCCGGTGTTGGTGGCGCCGCAGCTGCAGGTCCATGCGCCGGCCGCAGGTGCGGCGGCGGGTGCCGGTGCGGGGGCGGGGGCCGGAGTCGGCTGCGGGGCAGCCTGCTGCTGTGCCTGGCCGGCGGCGAACAGCTGGCTGGCGTTCATGCCGCCCATGCCACCTGCCATGCCCATGCCCATAAAGCCGGCCATCGCGCCGTTGGGGTTGGCGGCTGCCGCGCGCATCGCGTCGCTCTGGGCGCTGGCAATGTTGGCTGCTGCCATGGTGGGATCGCGCATGACCGCGGCCTTCTGCAGGTCCTTGATCATCTGCTCGTCTTCTTGCGAGGCGGCGATGGAGTTAACGCCAAAGCTCACGATCTCGACGCCGCGCAGGTCGCGCCAGTCGGCCGAGAGGACCTCGTTGAGCGCGCGGGCGAGCTCGGTGGTGTGGCCGGGGATAGCACTGTAGCGAATGCCCATCTCCGAAATCTTGGCAAAGG
>CABSBA010000304.1 GCA_902475825.1 uncultured Collinsella sp.
TCATGCCGCCGAAGTTGAAAGGCAGATTGCCGCTCTGGCGGGCTTGCAGCGTCGACCGGTCCGCCGTTCGTTAGAACGGCGGAACCTAACAGCCTCGGTAGCGAGTCTTGCCGATCATGATGTTGAGGATCTCGACATCGGTATCTTTCATACCCACACGGCCCACGTAGCCCATGCTGGCGATTGTCTGCTCGACGGTATCCTGGATCAGGCCCTCACCGGCGCGGAAGCCGCGACCCTGCATGGCCATATCGTGGCCCAGAATCGCCGCATCGACGGCAGCGGAAATCTTGGCGGCACAGCTTGCCTTGGCGCCATCGCACACGATGCCGCCCACGTTACCGAGCGTGTTCGAGACCGTCGCGCCAATCTGCTCGCGCGTGCCACCACACAGCCATGTAATCGCAGCGCCGGCGCCACACGCGGCGCAAATAGCACCGCAAAACGCCGAGAGCGCACCAATATAGCTCTTGATATGCACGGCGATAAGATCGGACAGCATCACGGCGCGCACCAGGCGATCGTGGTCGCAGCGCAGGTACTCGGCATACTCCATAACGGGCAGCGCGCAGGTAATGCCCTGGTTGCCCGAGCCGCACACAATGGCGACCGGCAGCGCACAGCCGTTCATGCGGGCGTCGGACCCGGCGGCCGCACGAGCGCGGGCACGGCAGGCGACGTCATCGGCACGAGCACCCAGCAGCGTACGGCCGACCTCGGCGCCCCAAGCGTGCGCCAGGCCCTCGGCACTGATCGCACCGTTCAGCTCAATCTGGCGCTCAACGGCAGCGCGGGCACCATCGATGTCGCCGTCCTCGATAAAGTCGATGATGGACTCAATCGACATGGGCGTGTCAGCGCTATCTGCCGCACGCTCGGCCACAACGCGCTCGGCGCAGGCGGCACACTCCCCCGCCGACTTGCCGCATACCGGAATACCGTCGAGCGTATGGCACGTGACATTAGTGTGGTGGTCGGTAATCTCGACGACCGCGGTATGGCCCCCGGCTGTAGCAGTCACCTTGATGTAGAGGTTAGGCACACCCTCGACAAGCGACACATCGCAGTAGTCCGTATCAGCAAGCAGCTCGGCCACGCGGGCGCGATCCGCGTCATCGACGCTCTCGAGCACCTCGAGCGCGCTCTTGGCGTCGCCGCCCACAGCGCCCAGCACGGCCGCGGCCTCAATACCGTGCATACCGCCCGAGTTGGGCACGGTCACGCTCTTGACGTTCTTGATGATGTTGCCCGAGCAGGCAACATCCATATGATCGGGTTCACAACCGAGCGTCTGGCTCGCCAGCGCCGCTGCATAGGCAACGGCAATGGGCTCGGTGCAGCCGAGTGCACAGACAAGCTCGCGGTTCAAAACATCGCAAAAAGCGGCATCACGAAGGGAATCGGTAGGCATAGGTATCTCCTACTTGTATAACGGACTGGGCTCTCGAAAATAATTAACTCTTTTATTTGATAACAATGCATCAAAAACCGCAACCATGGTTCCGGCGGACGGCACCCAAGCACAAACTGACAGCACTCAGCCCTCGCCTGCTCATCGTTCACCAGGAAGTGGAAACCAGCAGCCAGGATC
>CABSBA010000305.1 GCA_902475825.1 uncultured Collinsella sp.
CGGTTGAAGTGCGGCTTGACGCCGCACGACGTCGGCGGACGAGGCGATGCGTCCGCCGACGAATAGCACCAAATTGGCTACTTCTTGCTCTCGGGCAAGACCAGATCCACGGCAGCGTCCTTGGCAGCATCGATGTGCTGAGCCACGACCGGCGTTTGCGGAAGGATCAGGTTAAGGACAATAGCCATGATGGCGGTGGGAGTTACGGCGTTGGAGCCGATGACGGTGGGCACCCAGGTGGGCATACCCTCGCCGGCAAGGCAACCGCTGGCCATCCAGATACCCAGGCCAAAGACGACGGAGGTACCGACGATGGTGGTAGTGCGCTGCGTAAGGCCCTCGCGGGTGAACATGCGCACGCCGTTCATGGTGATGGTGCCAAAGACGCCGACGGTCGCGCCGCCGATGACGGGCTGCGGAATAGCGGAAAGAACGGCAGAGAGCTGCGGAAACAGACCGGCGATGGCAAAGACGGCCGCGATGGTCACAAAGACCCACTTGTTAACGACCTTGTTGGAGCAGATGATGCCCACGTTCTGGCCAAGGGCGCTGGTGGGAAGACCGCCCAGCAGGCCGCCGACCATAGAGGTGAGGCCCTGGGACACGATAGCGCCGGAGAGCTCGCGCTCGGTGGGCATACGGTCGATGGAGCCCAGGCAGGCGGCGGAAACGTCACCGATAACCTGGATGGCAACCATGGGGAACACGACGGCGAGGGTAATGCAGACCTCGGGATCAAACTCGAGCGCGTAGGGCATGAGCTTGGGAAGGGCGAAGACCTGAGCGGTGGCGACGCTGGAGAAGTCGATCATGCCAAAGGGGATGGAGACGATCATGCCAACGATCATGCCAAAGAATACGGATCCCAGCTTGAGCGTGCCCTTGCCAAAGTTGGCGAGCGCAAAGACCACGGCGAAGGTGATAAGAGCGACGCACCAGGCCTGCGGGGTGCCCCACAGCGGCGTACCCATACCGCCGGCCATGTACTTGACGGCCGTGGGATACAGTGAAACGCCGATGGAGAAGATGACCGTACCGGTCACGACGGGCGGGAACAGCCACTTAATCTTGCTGTAGGCCAGACCAAAGAGGGCCGCGACGGCACCGCCGACGATCTCGCCGCCCAGCAGCGCACCAAAGCTAAAGCCCGAGGCGCCCATGGCCTGAAGGGCCGGCAGGAACGCGAACGAGACGCCCATGACGATGGGCAGGCCGCCGCCGATGCGACGGAAGGGAGCGAAGGCCTGAAGGGCCGTGTCGAGTGCCGAAAGAATGAGCGCAACCTGAATGATGTCGGTGCTCTGCTGGCTATTAAAGCCGTAGACGCCGGCCATGATGACCGCCGGGGTAATGATGCCGGCAAACGATGCCAGTACGTGCTGAAGGGCACACGGGATCATTTCCTTAACGGGCGGCATGCCTTCGCGAGTGAACAGGGCTTCAGTGCCGTTCGTAACCGTCTCCTGGGCCATTTGACCACCAATCCTCGAAGTAGTTGTTTTCGCATCTAACGCTCTATTGTGACGCAGTGCGGGGTTGAGGTTGTGCCTTCGTTGCATATCGTATTAAAGATGAT
>CABSBA010000306.1 GCA_902475825.1 uncultured Collinsella sp.
TACCGCTGACAGCGAACCCAACCAAGCCCACAGTCACCCAAACAGTCTTGGCGACCGCCTCGCCCGGGCCCGAATGGGCCTCGCAGCCATATCCGAGCGACCCCCGCAATCGAAGGTGAATGGTTTCCCGCGAAGTGAACGAGCCAAAACGAACCCCAGGAACATCGACACTTTTGGCGGCTCATTTCCTGCGGTTTTGTCGTTAGAATCCTGCGGTTTTGACGCCAAAAAGTGTGGATGTTTCGGAGGTCCAAAAACACTCGTTCACTTCACGGGAAACCATTCACCTTCGATACGGCAGCACCCCCTCCGCCGCCAAAGAACCACTTACCAATGCTGATGTGCCTCAATAACGGTCTGCCAGAGCTTAAACCGCTTTGTCTCGGCGCGCGCCTGTGCCAAATATCGCGCTTTCTCAGTCATGGGCTTGTAAAATATGGGCCGCTTGCGACGATGCAGCTTGCGCCGGACGCGTTCGCGCAGGCGAACGAGCTTTTCATAGTCGCTCGCCTGGTCGGTCGTCACCGTAAAGTACGCGACCCCATTGAGCATCTGCAGCTCGT
The DNA here is from genome assembly GCA_902475825.1 of uncultured Collinsella sp. Taxonomy (GTDB): domain Bacteria; phylum Actinomycetota; class Coriobacteriia; order Coriobacteriales; family Coriobacteriaceae; genus Collinsella. The sequence goes on from CABSBA010000306.1 coordinate 564, forward strand.
TGCGACGCTCGGCATCCTTGTGGATTTTCTCGCTTCCATCATGGATGGCGTCGCTGTCGTAATCGATCAGCGCGGTAAGCACCTCGAGCAGCAAGCCAGCCCTTACTTTATCCAGGCCCACCTCTGCTTTCGCTGTAAGCGTTATGTCGGGTGTGCGCTCCAACACGCGCAGCTTGCGGTTGCGCCCATCGTTGTAACCGTCGCGGATGAAGTACTTCTTGTTCAGCTCGGCCTTGCCCAGCGCAAGCCCGCCGTAGCGCGCAGGCAGCGACATAAACATGCAAAGCCCCGACTCCCTTGGAGACCGTGAGCCCTCTTCCACGTACGGAAGCAACGCCTTCGCCTTGGCGGCGCCTCTCACCTTTGACGCCCGGTCAAGGTACGCCGCAATGAGCTCCTTGGTCGTGAGCTTCCCATCGCGCATGCCCGCATCTCTGCTTGTTACCCCACCGGGGGCAAGGTTATCCAGCCGGTAGTCCGATGTCATGGCATAACCGGCATAGATGGCCGCCGCTGCATCGTCATCGTGCGCGGCCTGCAAAAACGCCAGCTCGGGAGAGCATACGTACGCATCCAGGTCGCCTCTCCAGTGGCCCAGCGAGATAAACGAACCTGCTGGGAGCTCGTTGGTGCACAGGTGCGTCTTAACATGCTTGCTCCGCCGACGGTCGGCGCGCGACGGCACCAGCAAATCCAGCGTTTCGATCCCCAGGTCATAGCGATCGATAACCTCCTGCGCTTCTTGATCCGAGAGCGCGCAGGCGTCTGCAATCGACACGACCTCTGGTTCCGAATCCCCAAAGCGAGGGTTCGGCATGTGCGCCAAAAGCGCCAGCGCAGCGTTATGTGAAACGATAAAGTACCTCATGGCGCGAAGATAGCACGCGCTTCGTCGGCCATTGGCGGTCCTGCTAAGTTTTCGGCAAACGACCGGCGGCTTTTTGCCGTGACACGTCCAAAGTGCTCATTCGTCGACGTCTAGCTGCAAATCCGTCAAGCTTTTGGCA
>CABSBA010000307.1 GCA_902475825.1 uncultured Collinsella sp.
TCACCCGCCGCGCCTACCTCCAGGGCATCCGCTTCCTCGTCGCTCTACTCCAAACGCTCTAGAATGTGACAAAGCGACAGTCACTTTGTTAGCCGTTGGGGACGTCCACTCATTCCGTGCGGGTTATATGCAGGTTTGCCTGCGCACGCTATCATGTATGGGTTAGACCGCAACTATGTACCCCATACGCGAAGGGATGCGCATGTATCTGAAGATCGACATGTTCTAGCCGGGCTTACCCCCGCAGTGGCGCCGCGCGCCCCATCAACTCTGCCGATTTTCACCTTCACGCATATAAAGGAGTCCCGCCATGCGCGACAAGCTCGAAAAGATCATCAAGGCCTACGAGGAGCTCGAGAAGAAGCTCTCCGACCCGGCCGTCGCCTCCGATATTAAGGAGTTCACGCGTCTCAACAAGGAGTACGCGCACCAGTCCGACCTCATCGCCGCCTCGCGCGAGTACATCGGCGCGCTCGATGACATCGAGGCCGCCAAGGAAATGCTCCACGATACCACCGATGCCGATGAGAAAGAGATGCTCCAGATGGACATCTCCGAAAACGAGGCCAAGCTTCCCCAGCTCGAGGAAGACATTAAGTACATGCTCATCCCGATCGACCCCAACGACGACAAGAACACCATCGTCGAGATTCGCTCTGCCGCCGGTGGCGACGAGGCGGCCATCTTCGCCGGCGACCTGTACAAGATGTACCAGCGCTTCTGCGAGTCGCGCGGCTGGAAGACCACCGTGCTCGACTCCAGCCCCAGCGAGGCCGGCGGCTTTAAGTCCATCGAGTTCAAGGTCGAGGGCGACCGCGTCTACTCCGTCATGAAGTATGAGTCCGGCGTGCATCGTGTCCAGCGCGTCCCCAAGACCGAGTCCCAGGGTCGCATCCAGACCTCCACGGCAACCGTCGCCGTGCTTCCCGAGGCCGAGGAGATCGACGTTCAGATCAACCAGTCCGACCTGCGCATCGATACCTACTGCGCCTCCGGTCCTGGCGGTCAGTGCGTTAACACCACCTACTCCGCCGTGCGCATCACCCACCTGCCCACCAACACCGTGGTGCAGTCGCAGGAGCAGCGTTCCCAGATTCAGAACCGCGAGGTCTGCATGCAGATGCTGCGTGCCCGTCTGTACGAGATGGAACTCGAGAAGCAGCAGGCCGAGCTCGGCGCCGAGCGCCAGAGCCAGATCGGCCACGGCAACCGTTCCGAGAAGATTCGTACTTACAACCAGCCCCAGGACCGCGTGACCGATCACCGTATCGGCTTCAACTCCACCTATAACGGCGTCCTCCTGGGCGACCAGCTCGGCACCGTCATCGAGGCACTCGCCGCCGCCGAGCGAGCCGAGAAGCTGGCGCAGGCCGTTTAGTAGGTTACGCGGTTTTACCAAACCGCGTAACGGCTCGACGCTGCAAACGCCCCTAAGCGGCAATCTGACGTTCAATCGTCGGTCGCGTACCGAAGTACGCTTCCCTCCTCTTTCACGTCACCTTGCTCGCTTAGGGGCGTTTTCGCTGACTTATGCTCAACCTGC
>CABSBA010000308.1 GCA_902475825.1 uncultured Collinsella sp.
TCCCGAAAGGTAGGAGGTTGCATGGGCCGACCTCTTTCAGCCGTCCTAATTATAAACTAGTTTATAATTTTTGCTAACCAGTTAATAAATATTACTGGCGCTGTTTGGGCTCGGTGACGATGGCTCGGACGATGCGGGGACGATCGGTGAGGTCGTGGACGATGCGCACGTCCGAGAGACCAGCCTGGCGGCAGAGCTCGGCCGCGGCGTCGAGGGCGCCCTCGTAGAGCTCGCAGGCAAACAGGCCGCCGGCGCGCAGCATATAGGGCGCCGCATTGAGCAGGCGGCGGAAGATATCAAGGCCATCGGCACCGCCCTCGAGCGCCAAATCGGGCTCGAAGTCCTTGACCTCGTGCGGCAGCGAGCGCATGACGTCGGTCGGAATGTAAGGCGGGTTGGAGACGAGCACGTCGAAGGTGCCCCATTCCTCGCGGGAGATAGAGCTCACCAGGTTGGTGAGGCTGAAGGCGACCTCATCGGACGTAAGCCCGAGCGCGTCGCGGTTTTTGGTGGCCAGCTCGATGGCGCGCGGCTCGATATCGGTAGCGGTGCAGGTGACATGGCCGCGGCGCTCCCAGGCAAGGGAGAGCGAGATGCAGCCCGTGCCGCAACCGACCTCGAGAACGCGGGCGATACGGGGCTCGACCGGAGCGGGCGCGGCGGCATCCTCCGTCAGAGACGCCTCGTGGTCGGCGCCTTCGATGGCGATGCCGTATTCGTCGAGCTCGGGCTCGGCGGCCTCCTCGGCCTCGGCATCTGCTGCCTGCGCGGCGGCTTCCTCGGCCTCGCGGTCGGCCAGTTCCTCGGCATAGGCACGGCTGCCCAGTACGTCGCTGCCTAGCGCCGCCTCATCGGCAGCTGTGAGGTTAGCGGCACGGCGCTCGGCCGTCGCTCGCTCGTCGGCCAACGCGGCTTCGGCTTTGCGCGCTTGCTCGACCTCGTCGTTCCAGGGCAGCTCAACGCGCTGACGGGCGGCAGCCTCGGGGCTCAGCACCTCGGCATCCAGATAGTTCAGGACTTCTTCGACGAGCATCTCGGTCTCGGGGCGCGGGATGAGCACGCCGGGGGCGCACGCGACGTCGATCATGCGAAACTGCGTGCTACCGGTGATGTACTGCAGCGGTTCGCCCTTGGCGCGGCGGACGACCGCCGCGTGCATGGTCTCGAGCTGCGCCGCATCGAGCGTCTCGTCCATACGCATATATAAGTCGATGCGCGTCAGACCCGTGGCTGCGCACAGCAGCCATTCGGCAGAAAGACGGGGGTGTTCCTCGCCGCGCTCGGCCAGGTACTCCTTGGTCCACTCGAGACAACGCTTGATGGTCCAGATCTCGTTTGCCATGGGGTCCTCCCCTCTTAAGCGCCAGGCGGCGCGCGAATGTCGGAGCAGATTGTACGCGAGGCCAGCGCTTGGCAAGAGACGATTGAAGGCGATTATCGAGAATCAGCCCAGATTTTTGGTTTGGCCCCGTCCAAAGTGCTCATTCGTCGACGTCTAGCTGCAAATCCGTCAAGCTTTTGGCA
>CABSBA010000309.1 GCA_902475825.1 uncultured Collinsella sp.
CTATAATGGCGATAGCTAAAACACGACCGACTCCCCATCGGAGGATATCTATGACCGAGACCACAGCCGCAGCCGCCATCGAGACACGCGACACCAAGCTCGAGATTATCATGGGCCGCGAGGCACTCGATAAGCTCGCCGATGCTACGGTGCTAGTGCTCGGCTGCGGAGGCGTGGGCTCCAACTGCTGCGAGGCACTCGCCCGCGGCGGCATTGGTCATTTTGTAATTCTGGACAAGGACATCATCGCGCCCAGCAATATCAATCGCCAGGCCATCGCCTTTCACAGCACCATCGGCAAGCGCAAGGTTGACGTGATGGAAGCCATGATTCGCGATATCAATCCCACCGCCACCGTTATCAAACGCACCGAATACTTGCTGAGCGACAACATCGATGATTTCTTCGCGGGCGTTTTGGAGCAGACGGACGGCAAGCTCGACTACGTCGTCGACGCCATCGACACCATCTCGGCCAAGCTCACCATTGCCAAATATGCTCAGGACCACGACATTCGTTTGGTTAGCTCCATGGGCGGGGCCAACAAGCTCCATCCCGAGTGCCTCCGCTTTGCCGACATTTTCGATACGGTACGTGACCCCATGAGCCGCATCATGCGCAAAGAATGCAAGAAGCGCGGAATCAAGAGTCTGCATGTACTGTTTAGCTGCGAGGAATCGGTTAAGACACAGCCCCGCGACCCTTCCAATATCCACGAGCGCACCGAGTTGGGCACCGCCAGCTTTATGCCGCCCATCATGGGCCAGATGATCGCCGGAGAGGTTATCCGCCAGATCAGTGGCCGCGGCACCGAGTGCGTGCGCGCCGATGGCCAGCGCTTGGACTAGCGGAGCGCGCCGAGATGGAGCCCCGGTTATTTGATGCACACTGCCATCTTGATTTAATGGCTCACCCGGACGCCGTTGCCGATGAGGCGACGGCGCTGGGCTTGGGTCTATTTGATTGCGGCGTCGATCCACGCGACTTCGCTAGCGCACATGGGCGAGCCCGTCGCCTTCCCACCGTCATCAAGGGCGTCGGCCTCCATCCCTGGCGGCTCGCCGACGAGCGATGCGGCAACGCAGAAATTGACCTACTCTGCCAAATTGCCGCGCAAGAGCGTTTTGTTGGCGAGGTCGGGCTCGACTTTTCCGCTCGTTTTGCCGGAAGTGAGCCGCTACAAATACAGGCATTTGACCGGCTCTGCGATACACTCGTGCAGCATCCTCTTACCGGGCGCGTGATATCAATTCACGCCGTTCGTTCGGCAGGGGCCGTACTGGACGTCCTCGAATCGCATGGACTACTCATCCCAAACCCCGACTCCCCCGCTATCATCTTCCACTGGTTTAGCGGCACTTCGGACGAACTCGTCCGCGCGCGTAATGCGGGCTGCTATTTTTCCGCCAACGAACGCATGCTCGCCACCAAACGCGGTCGCGAATATGCCCGACAGATTCCACTCGACCGTCTACTGCTCGAGACCGATGCGCCAGCCGAA